>DATDFW010000513.1:0-13515 GCA_036522375.1 Nitrospiraceae bacterium | reverse complement strand
GTTGGCGGCGGCGCGGCTTGGCGCAAGTGATTTCCGGCGGTGGTTGACGGTAGCGCGAAGGCGTGTTGGCCATCAGTGATCGCCGGTACCGACTCGCGTGGCGCCGAAAAGAAGTGGAGGTGCCGGCAGGGACACAGATGGCTCGGCAGATAGTCTCATGAACCGTTTTCTCATCCCGCTCGGGATCTTCGTCGTTGTGGTCGGGTTTCTTGGTATCGGACTGACGCTCAATCCGCGTGAATTGCCGTCTCCCTTAGTTGGCAGGCCGGCACCTGACTTTTCGCTCCCGCAGCTCCATGACCAGCAGAAAGTACTTTCCGCAAACGATCTGAAGGGCAAGGTCTGGTTGCTCAATTTCTGGGCTTCCTGGTGCGGTGGCTGTAAAACAGAGCATCCTGTCCTTATTCAGCTTGCACAATCGGGGGTCGTGCCTATCTATGGCATGGATTACAAGGACAAAAGGGAAGACGCGCTGGCCTGGTTGAAAGAGTGGGGCAATCCCTATCCTATCGTCGCGGTGGATGAGTCGGGTCGTGCCGGCATTAATTACGGTGTCTATGGCGTGCCGGAAACCTATGTGATCGATAAGGCGGGCGTCATTCGCTACAAGCAGATCGGCCCGTTGAACGGGGATGTCCTGCAAACGAAGATTCTGCCCCTGATCAAGGAGTTGCAGAACCAATGAGATGGCTCTTGATGGTCATCCTGCTCTTCCCAAGTGTCGCTGCGGCAGGAGAGGCGACACCGCTCGCTGAGAACCCCCAGGTTGAAGCGCGTCTGAAAGCGCTGGCCGTAGAGCTTCGGTGCCTAGTCTGTCAGAACCAGACGTTGGCCGATTCAAACGCCCCGTTGGCAGAAGACCTACGCCGAGAAGTTCGCGAGATGATCGCCAAAAATATGAGCGACAAAGAGATTATCGACTTCCTTGTCACGCGATATGGAGATTTCGTTCTCTATCGCCCTCCTTTAAAAACCACGACCACGTTACTCTGGGTAGGCCCCTTCCTCCTGCTGATTGGAGGTGCGACCGCATTGGTCCTTGCGCTGCGCAGGCGACAAAAGAAGCTTTCCGATGTGGCACTGTCTGAAGCAGAGCGTAACCGTGTCGCACAACTACTTTCCGAAGGAGCGAATCGCCTGTGACCATCATATTCTGGGTGATCGCATCGACGATGACCCTTCTCATTCTTGGTCTCCTGTTGTGGCCATTGCTGAAACGAACGGCGACCTCCGCAACGGGAGAAGAGGAGAAGACCCTGTCTATTTTTCGACAGCAGTTCGTCGAATTAGGGCAGGATCGGGCAAACGGCGTGCTCACGGATGAACTATATCAGCAGGCGCGACGTGAGCTTGAACGCCGTCTGCTGGAAGAAACAGGCAGCACGGAGACCTCGCCTAAAATGACGCGGCGACAGATACATGGCAGACCAGTGGCTCTTGCGCTTGCCATTATCGTCCCGACTGCTAGTGGGTTACTCTATTGGCAACTTGGGAACCCTCTCGCGATGACAGAGCCGTCCGCTGGCTCGATGGCTGTGCAAAGGGGTTCAGGAGATGAGGGTTCGTTCTCTGAAGGAATGGAGTCGCTGATTGAGCGACTCAAACAGAAAATGGATCAGAACCCGAACGATGGTGAGGGATGGGCATTGCTTGCGCGTTCGTACATGGGCCTGGGACGTTACCCCGAAGCGGCACGGGCATACGAAAATGCCACAACGCTGATTCCTAATGATGCCCAGCTACTGGCTGATTATGCCGATGCGATGGGGGTCCTCCATGGTCGCAGATTGGATGGGAAGCCTGAAGCCTTGATTCAACAGGCGCTGAAAATCGATCCACTGAATGTAAAGGCATTGATGTTGGCAGGGACCGTGGCGTTCAACCGCAATAATTTTGCACGCGCGGTTAAGGATTGGGAACTCGCTCACGCGAACCTTCCTTCGGACACAGATCCGGAGATGACGCAGCAACTGGTGGCTGCGATCGTAGAAGCCAAGAGCCACCTTGGTGGCGGTCAAGCAATGGTGTCCACATCGACGGAACCGGCAGTGGCGCCGGTCCAGTCGGCCGGGCAGACCGGACAACCTCGTGCAATTAGAGGCACGGTCACCGTGGCGCCAAACCTCGCCGGCAAGGGGTCCCCGACGGACACGCTGTTTGTGTTTGCTCGTGAGATGAATGGCCCACCGATGCCTGTGGCAATCGTGCGGGCAACGAGGAAAGATTTACCCTTTACCTTCCAGCTTGATGACTCGACCAGTCCGATGCCGTCTAGAAAACTTTCTAGCGCAGGGCCGGTCGTGATTGTAGCTCGTCTGTCCAAATCCGGGCAGGCCATGCCGCAGAGCGGAGATCTGGAGGGAACGAGTCAGCCGGTGCAATCTGGAGTGGATGGGCTCACCGTCGTGATCGACCGTGAGCGGATGGATACGGAGCCAGCGACGCCGACTCAACCAGCGAAGCAGACTGGACAACCTCGTGCGATCAGAGGCACAGTGACTATGGCGTCTAGTCTGGCCGACAAGGGATCAGCGACCGACACGTTGTTTGTATTTGCCCGCGAGATGAATGGCCCACCGATGCCTGTGGCGATCGTGCGGGCAACGAAGAAAGATTTACCCTTTACCTTCCAGCTCGATGACTCGACCAGTCCGATGCCGTCTAGAAAACTTTCCAGCGCAGGGCCGGTCGTGATTGTAGCTCGTCTGTCCAAATCCGGGCAGGCCATGCCGCAGAGCGGAGATCTGGAGGGAACGAGTCAGCCGGTGCAATCTGGAGTGGATGGTATCACCGTGGTTATAGACCGTGAAAGACCCTAGTGCGCTCTCTTCTTGTATCGCGTTACACTGCTCCTGCAACTTGTTGTCCTGCCACCTACTTAAGTGGTTATTTCCTGCCGCCCGGGGGATGTACTAACCAGACCCCTTGACATCTCCTGATGCATGCTGAGATATATGCGCGCTGGCTGCGAAGCGAGAGGGCCACTCAAACCATAATACGAAATGTCGTCACAAACGGGAGTATTACACATGGTCAACAAACATCGGTTGAGATGTGGTCTGCTGGTCTGCGGCATGTTGCTTGCCGCGACGATGCCTGCGTACGCCGAGCCGGCTACGTCTGCTAACCCAACTGGACTGATCGCACAGTCGCTTGCAATCAGCGGCACGGTGACGATGGCACCAAGCCTAGCAAGCAAGGGATCTGCAACGGATACGTTGTTTGTGTTCGCACGCGAGACGAATGGCCCACCGATGCCAGTGGCTATTGTTCGGGCGACGAAGAAAGACTTGCCTTTTGCGTTTCGACTCGATGACTCGACCAGCATGATGCCGTCTCGAAAACTTTCTGATGTAGGAACGGTGGTCATTGTGGCCCGTATATCGAAGTCTGGACAGGCCATGCCGCAAAGCGGGGACCTGGAAGGAACGAGTCAGCCGCTGAAGCCTGGAGCAAGTGGAGTCACTGTTGTCATCGATCATGAACGACCATAGGTCCAGAGAAACACATGTGTCTGCGAGGAGCTAAAGGCACTAGACTTGCACACTTAACTCGCACATGAGATTTTTTCATGCTTTTTGATGTATACGCCACTTAATATCTTGACAACGAATACATGCTGAGATATATGTGCGCGTCACGAGAATTAATAGACGCTAATAAACGCACGTACGTATTGAAGATCATTGAGTTGGCCTGACGCGAATGAGCGGGGCAATTAAACAGAGGGGGAGGTAGCATGGTCGATAAATTCTGGCTGAGATGTGGTCTCCTGGTTTGCGGAGTGTTGCTCGCAGGAACAGCGCAGGCAAACTTCCCCACAGTCCCTAAAGAAACCTACGACGCGCTGAAGCTCGATAGGTCGGCCACTCCCAAGGAGCTCCACGAAGCGTTGGTGAAACGTTATCTAGATCCAGCCCAAGGCTACGGTAAAGGAAAGTATGGTGAGTACTGGAAGCCGATCCCAATGAGCAAGTACTTTGATCCAGGCTCCTTCTATACTCCGCCGAAAGCAGTCAAGGAAATTGCGACGCGCGAACAGTGCGTGAAGTGCCACACCGATGAGTCACCGGGATGGGTGCAGGACTGGAAGCGGAGCACGCACGCCAATCTTGACAAGATCCGCAAGCTCACCGAGAAGGATGACACCTACTACAAGAAGGCAAAGTTGGAGGCAATTGAGGCAAACCTTCGCTCGATCGGCAAGCTAGGCGCAAAGGAGCAATTGAAAGAAGTCGGCTGCATTGACTGCCACTACGACATCAACACAAAAAAGAAGGCGGACCATCAGAAGGACCTCCGAATGGCCACCGCTGATACCTGCGGCACCTGTCACCTGCAGGAATTCGCCGAACGGGAATCCGAGCGCGACACGATTACCTGGCCGAAGGACCAATGGCCTAAAGGCCGTCCGTCTCATGCACTAGACTATAAAGCCAACGTCGAGGTCGAAGTCTACGCAGGAATGTCACAACGAGAAATCGCGGATGGTTGCACCGGCTGTCACATCAATCAGAACAAGTGCGACACCTGCCATGCCCGGCACGAGTTCTCAGCGTCTGAGGCGCGCAAGTCCGAGGCCTGCGGGACATGCCACAACGGAGCCGATCATAACAATTGGGAAGCCTACAACCTCTCGAAACATGGGCTGAGGTATCAGAGAGAGAAGGGCAAGTTCAATTGGAACGTAGAGATGAAGGAGGCCATCAAGAAAGGTGGGCAGAGCGTACCGACTTGTCAGAGTTGCCACATGGAGTATCAGGGCAAGATCACGCACAACGTCGTGCGTAAGGTTCGCTGGGCGAACTATCCATTTGTGCCCGGAATCCGTGAAAATATCAGTACTCCTTGGTCTGAAAAACGCCTGGACGCATGGGTCAAGACTTGTACCCAGTGCCACTCCGAGACCTATGCCCGCGCCTGGCTTGATTTCATGGACCAAGGTACCTACTCAGGCCTGGATAAATACGATGAGGCACACGACATCGTTCATAAGCAGTACGAAGCCGGACTCCTGACTGGACAGAAGACTAACAGACCTGAGCCTCCGAAGCCGGTTCCGGAAGGGTTCGAGCAATTCTTTCAGATCTACTGGTCGAAGGGAAATAACCCTGCGGCAATAGAGCTCAAACTCTTTGAAATGGCTGAGGACCATCTGGTGCAGTTGCACGTGAGCCTTGCCCACCAATATTGGGGGTACACCTATACCGTCGGCTGGGCGGCCATGAATCGAGCCTATGTCGAAATTAATGACGAGGATACAAAACTCAAGGAGAAGCTGGCACTGCAGGAACGGGTGGCAAAACTTGAGGCAAAAAATGCGATGCTTGACCTGGACGGCACAGGCGGGAAGATTACGCTGGGCAGTGTTGGCGGTGGGATGATGCTGGCCGGCACTCTCGCACTTGCTGGATGGAGCAGACGCAAGAAGAACGGACGATGACAGCGGGCGCAGCGCAGACTATGGAAGGTGCGCTGACGCGATCAAGCAATAAGATCCTCCCGTCACTGGGGATTATTCTGGTGGCGGGAGGTCTTTTTGTGCTCGGCTGGTTCGCATACCTCTGGCTCAAGCCGGAGCCCGTACCTTACCGTTACCAACTGGTTGAGGAGGGAGGGGTAGGCAAGTTCGCAAACTTAGGGTTGTCGGCTTGGCCTGAACTCAAAATAGGCAAGTATGAGGTGCGGGTGGAGTCCGTAGACAAGCCTATCGCCGTGGCCTATCGCGCAGTTTTGGGCAATGCCCAGCCCGTGCTACTCAACTGGGAGAACCTCATCAGCGAACCGGTTGGATTTATCGATACCAATTTATCCGATCTGACCACGGTTGCTACAGAAATTGCCAGGCACGTGCCGAAAGGTGCTGTCGTTCTTGCCTGGTGGGATACATCTCGTCAAATTCGTCTGCTCGCCGGCAGCGACACGATGTTCACATCCCATCTTGGTGAACCGATAATTGCACCTTCAAGCTGGAGGGGCAGAGACGAGATCATCAAAAAGTATGAACAGGAATTCTGGGGCGCTCCCCCGCCGGGCGAAGAGAGTCGAAAGTTTCAGCGATTCGCCGACGCGCTAGCGGCGGATTCGGAGAAGGGGGCAGCGATGCTTGGCGAACTGGCCGGAGGGCGTGAAGCCTATGTCGTCGTCCATGTCACAGACCTGTATAAGCTTGGGCTGATGCGCCCTGAGCGCCTCGACATGGCCTTCAAGGATTTTCCCTTAACCGGTAACGTACACGGATTGGCGACGCAAGTGAAGGGATGGATGGCAAGTAACGGCTACGAGTCGTACACCCTCCAATCTCTCTCAGAGAAAATGGTACGTGCCTATTTCATCCGGGAAAATAAAACCGGTAAGACTCTCCTTGCCCAGATGCTGCCCTTTATGGACCGAACGCCTCTTGAGCTGCGAGCGTTGCATGCTATTTATAATCATGGCGGTTATTGGGTATACAAAATCCCCTCTGTGCAGCCACCCAGTACATGATTCTTAAAGTATTCGAGGTGGTATTGCCGGTCCTTGTAAATTTTTTAAACTGACGATAAAGTGGAACCGTGATAATTCGTCCCCCTGGTAGTTATTCTTAGAAAGGAGGCCCCGTGAATCCTCGCATGACATTCGTACTCGCCGCTGCCGCGTTGTTCGCAGTCCTAGTTGGAACGGCTGCCGCCGAGACCGCATTCGAAGGCCGGAAGAAATGCAGCAATTGCCATAAAAGTGAGGCTGACTCATGGCTCAAGACCGCCCACGCCAAAGCTGTCGACTCGCTCAAAGCCAACAGGGACAAGGAAAAGAACGCAGCAATGGTCAAGGCAAAACTTGATCCCAAGAAAGACTACACCAAAGACAAGGATTGTATCGGCTGCCATGTGACAGGGTTTGGATCGGAGGGCGGGTATGAAATTACGGAGCCGGACAAGTTCTTGATAGGCGTGGGCTGCGAATCCTGTCATGGGGCAGGCACCGACTATCGCAAGATTCATCGCAAGGCCGGCGAAGCGTTTGAAAAGTCGAAAAAAGTTACAGCGCGCGAGTCCCTTGCGGAAGCCGGACAAGATTTTGAGTTCCTCGAGAAATGCAGTGCCTGCCACCTGAACTACGAGGGCTCTGGTTGGAAAGGCACCAAGAAACCATATACACCGTTCACCCCCACGGTAGACAAGAAATATGCGTTCGACTTTGAGAAGTCCGTGCGGAATAACAAGGCCATGCACGAACACTTCAAACTGGTGGGCACATTTGAGGGTCCGCCTACCCCCAAGTTCCATGAGGAGTTTCAAAAAGATGCCAAGCCGGCTGAACTCGGTAAGGAGGAGTAATGGCAGAGTGGGGTAGGGTATCGATCGGTGCCCTGATACTTGGTGCAGCTATTGGCGTCGGAACCATTGCGGTAGTATTCGGCGGCGAAGCGGCCATATCTAGGACCGAGTTCTGCGTGAGCTGCCATTCTGAGACCTATCCGTATGAGGAGCTGAAAAAGTCCTCACACTGGGGTGCGCTTGGTGCTGATCCTGGCTGTAAAAACTGCCATGTCCCGCAGGGGTTCCAAAACTTTCATCGAGCGTTGTGGACACATATCGTGGACGGCGTGCCGTTCTTGATACAAGAGTTCACCGTCGACTATTCGACGATCGAGAAATTCAACGAGCGGCGGCCTGAGGCAGCTTATAGGGCGCGTATGAGGCTGAAAGAGTGGGACAGCATGACCTGCCGCGAGTGCCATAAGAACACAAAGCCTCCCGGAGCGTCTGCTAAGGCCATGCATAAGAAGATGGAGACAGAGGGTGCAACCTGTATTGATTGCCATCAGAACCTGGTGCATAAGAAAGTTCCCGAGCATGATCTCAAAGCCAGCCTGGTGCAGGGCAAGCCCGTGTTGAAGGAGGAACCGAAAGAAAAGGATTGATCGACGGATTCTCTTTAACTTGGAATATCATTGGCTATGGATGCCGGCATCGAGAAAAGAGATGCCGGCATCTTGCCGTTAGTGAGATGGAGCCGACATCTGCAGTGGTTACCTTTAAGCTATAAGACTGTTACAGAAACCACGTGAGTGCTGAGTACCAGCTTCACACGAGCCATCACTTCGTCATCTACTTAGAGCAAGCCTTTTGCCACGGCGCGTCGTACCCTCTTCTCGGAGAGTGTGCCAATATTGAATATGAGCAGTCGAGCACTATTCCTTCATCGACACACCAAGCCAACCCCACTTGTTGAGTTGACGCCAGACCAGCAACGCGTTAGATTTCGGACACAAGAGTCCAGAGTTCTGTTGCAAGTGGAGGTCTAGGTGCGTGGCACTGAGGGTTGTGCCGGGTTTGCGATGGCCTGTGAGAGATAGGCCATTGCAGGGTAGCTTGACGGAATGCCGGGTCCTTGTCGATTTGAAGGGTTGCACCAATCTGCGTCCCTTCACTTACTGTAGTCTCACTAATTAAGCACAAGTGTACGCCACAGGTTCAAGAGGGCTGATGTTCCTACTGTTACATTCAATGATACCCAGCATGCTACGCCATTTCCCGCAATTGAATGTTGCGCATGCGCATAGGACACGGGATTATGTGATCGCGGCATTCACGTTTTTTTCTGTAGTCGTCTGTTTGACCCTCGAACTCAACGCGAGTTTAGAACGGCAATATATTTTGGGAGGAATCGCGTTTGTTTCTCTCATAATGATGTTGCTCGGTGAAAACAGAGAAACACGGTTACAAGTTTGCGTGGCAGTCGCCTTTGCCACATGGGGCGAACACTTTGCCTCTATTTATATGGGTGGATACACGTATCGATTTGAGAATGTACCGGCATATGTGCCTCCAGGTCATGGCATGGTGTATTTGACCGCGATTGCCTTGGCACGGTCCGGGCTGTTTCAACGACACGCCAGACGAATTGCCGCATTTGTCATCGTGGTCTGTGGCACATGGTCAGCGTGGGGAATCAGCGGGTATCCAGAACAGGGTGACGCACTCGGCGCCCTAATGTTTGCTATTTTTTTGGGCTTTCTCTTTCTTGGGCGCTCGCCCATGGTATATCTTGCCGCCTTCTTTATCACGACCTGGTTGGAAATAATTGGTACAGCAGTTGGAGCCTGGAAATGGGCCGCCATAGATCCCGTTCTTGGCTTGTCTCAGGCGAACCCGCCAAGTGGCGTCACGTTTTGGTATTGCATCGTTGATTCAGTCGCGATGGGTGGAGCTGCGCTAGTATTGAGCGGTTTGAAATATGCCAAGGAGTGGGTGACATCTGGAGGCTCTTCTCCCATAGCAGTGGGTCGATGGTCAGTTCTTCTGGGCCTTCGTGAGCATGCACGTGAAGATATTCAATCGCAGATACTCCTCACTTCGCAAGCCATCAGCACGTCGTTGAAGAACCCCGATCTTGTTGTCGAGCCGATCGACAAAACCTAATTCGAATCCCACCGAAACGGGTTAGTTACAACTTGCCTCCATAGCGACGTCTGGAAAAGGTGCTCGACGGCCCACATAGTGCCGTGCCCCATCATTGCCATAGAGCCATCTGTTAGTCAGATGTGACAAGCAAGGATCTCTCGGGGGTCTAAAATCACCCCATACAGACGATAGTGGTCCTGGCATTTCGCCAAGGAGAGAAAGGATCGTGTGTGATGAATTTGGCGCACCCAGTATTGTGAGAGTGGGAATAAGGAAACGGAGGTTTGGGGTTAGGTGCCAGGTCTAGACAGAGGGGAGCGTAACGATCGATACCTCATTTGAACAGGCGCTTTCGAGACCGTTATAGGCACTGACCGCAAAATAGTAGTGAGTTTCAGGATCAAGGTTTGTAAAGGTGGCTGATGGAGAGTCAACAGAAATGGAGTGTTCGTATGCGCAGCTACCCGGTTGATGGGGTGATTGTCGGCCGTAATGGACAAAATAGGCAGAGACCGAGAGATCTGGAACCGGGTTCCAAGCCAGCGATGCTGTAGCACCTGCACTAGCGGGAGTTGCTGTGACGGTAGGGTCACTGCCGGTTTCTCCTCCCGCACATCCCATCAGAAAAGACATAGTCATAAAAAGAAGACCTGCAACAAGGGTTGTCGGTCCTAATGGCCTAACAGTGGCTTCCATGGCTCTGGTCTGTGGTAAGAAGAGTTCTTGCTTGGGCAAATGGCTCATCGACTGCTCCACCAAATGGATTGGTTGCTGTTTTAGTTCTGCTTAACGTCGTGTGCGAAGTCGGGCGAAAAACCATACTTGCCTCGCGTTAGAGCAAAGCATATGCCACAAGTTCTCCTTTCAATTTCACCGATTTAGCAGTCTTGTGAGGGGTTGGAGCATGTGTGGGTGTACAAACTGAAGGAAGGATCATACAGATATACTGCCTAAGTGCTTTGTCCACATTTGTGCTGGTTCATCCATCTGTGAGGTTCTATGAATGAATCTGAGACCTCTATCGTGCATATACAGCAATCTCCGACAGTCCAGATGCCTGAACATGGAAAGAAGTTGGTTTGAGTTGACGGAAAGTGGGGTGTGAGCCAGTAGAGAGAGGAGGATGGCGGTAACAAGATCTGATCAGCCTGTACCGCTGGATCTAAGAATTGATAGTCGCAAAAAAGAGAGTGAGGAAATGGAAGTTGTGCAGGTCATGGAGAAGAGAAACACCTTTGCGGCCTTGTGAAACAAGAATGAAACCGAGGGCCAGGGATTAGTGAATATTTCTAGATGTACGTCCAAAGCCTGTTCACTTTCCTATGATATCGATGGAGAAAGCACAGGCCTCTAGTGAAGAAACCGACTGAAAGATCAGGCATATCGAACTAGGGCTATGCCCAGTGCTCTGTATTCAGACGTTGCAGTATGCTGAACTACTTCGGACATGGGCCACGCAAGACCTGCGGACGCACGAAGGAAACGTGGTGCACGAGCAGTGGAGGCGCGGCAAAACCAGGAGAGAAAGGCTCGATTCCGAAAGGCATCGGGCCTTTCTACTACCAGATCTCGCATATAAATCTATGCCGGCTGAACCTCGATGTCCGGTTCTCCCGTAATTCCATCTACGATCAATAAAGGCACTTGTCATGCGGTATTTGCCTATGACATCGGGTGGTCGATCAATTTAGAGGAGGTCAGCCGCCGGCTCGTGGCCGATACGGAACGCAGCCGCCTCCGGCATAAGACCAGAGCCCCGCAATATTTCGAATATCGACCGGCTCCGCTCCGTCTAATGCAGGAGGGAGGGAGCCTCTCCATAGCCCATTATCAATCCAGCCCCACGGTCGAAGTGATGGTATATGACTTCGGCGCCGTCACGATCTCCTATCGGTTCTTACTAGATGGTGCATTCGAGAACTTATTAGAACTCAGCGAATTGCTGTATGAGAACAAATCGTTATTGATGGATTCGCGCAAGCATGTAGAGCAGCTGGTTCAGGCGATTCAACCGGCAATCGAACGGCCCACGATCGCCAGAGAGGTGGAGGATTATCTTATTTTCTCGATTGAGTCCTATTCCCCGGCGCAGTCACTCCCCCTTTGGAACAACCGGGAGACGGAATTGGCACAGGTGCTGCGTGGCGAACGGACCCTCCTCGCAGACCAAGAAATTCAAGATGCCATGTCCTGTCGAATTTCGTATGGAGCCGAAGACGCGGCCTTCATAGACTGGCACTCCGCGGTGCTCTTCGGGCAGGAGATGGATGATGTACGAGCCGTGCTGGAATTTGCCAATGTGGAACTCTTGGAAATGCGAATCCTCGACGAACAGCTCGATACCGCTTTGGATAAGGGATACGCGGCCCTCGCCCGAAAGCCACGCATGCTCTCACTTCCCGGTTCATATGAGAAGGACACGACGTATATCGCGCAGCTGCAGGTCGACGGTGCGCTGCTCTTCGAACGAGTAACCAATACCCTAAAACTGTTCGGCGATCAGTACTTAGCTCGTACTCATCGCCTTGCGTCCCAACGGTTCCATCTCGAATCCTGGGATGCGAGCATTCTCCGCAAACTGGACACCCTGGAAAGTATCTACGGTAAGATGTCCGACCGCGCGACGACCCGCCGGATGGAACTGCTGGAGTGGATTATCATTGTTCTAATCGCTGTCTCTATTGCGGTGTCATTCGTTCCAATCGGCCAGCAGTAACCAGTGATCACGCTTATCCGTATTCAACTTCGGTCCTGTCAGTCGGGGGATTACAACGAGCAAAAAAAGAATATCTTTAAGGAACGGGCAGAGGAGGCTAGGGCGATTCCCAGCTCGACAGCGACTCATCTGGTGCAAGAATAGACAATCGATCATTCCTTAGCGGGAACACTATCACAGCCTGAGCGCAGCGAAATGCCGGCAGCCAAGAATGAAAGGGGGAATCCATGCCAGAACAGAAGACGATCCAACGCGCGAAAGCAAAAGCCCGTGAAGGGCGATCCCCGAGCACTCAGGCTGGGGAGTTTGTCCGGGAGGAGATAGAACACCTTCGGCAGGGGAAACATGGGGCAAGGTCAACTAAGCAAGCCATCGCAATTGGTCTGTCGAAAGCCAGGAAAGCAGGAGTTGCTCTGCCGCCGCGCGGAGAAAAACATACTGCAGGAAAGACTCGTCGTCCTCAGAATCGGCCTTCCGCACGACGCTCCCGAGCGATCCTTGATGTCCTCAAGAAGGAACCTCGTTCAGCGGCTTCACATCAGGCACTTTCAACTCAAGCCAATCGTGCCGCTCATCAGCGTGGTCCCAAGGCGCGACATCGAGCCGCGGTGAAGGCTGCAGGAACTAAGGGACCTACGCTGCGTAGAGAGGCAGCCAAGAAGGCGGCCACGACCAGAAAACACCGTCTGAAAGCGTAATCTGAACTCGATCTGGACTCACGCTTACAGCGGCCCTTGTCTCCCTCGACACCAAGATCGATAAGATCAGCGTGTCGTGCCATGCTGTGTGAATCGGACTGCCCGGAAACTCTACCACACGGAATATTTGGATTGGACTTGATCAATACAGTTCTATGCGTTGGGACACCACGTCGATCTTCCTGGACGTGAGCCTGTTCTATTGGGCGGTATTCCTGCCTGTATCCACATGAGCGAGAGTAAGATGCGGCATAGCTGAAGTCTTTTTAAGCGAACGAGTGACGAGGTGACGTGGGCATACGGAGTTTCGTATATGGTCCAATAGCATCTTTAGCGGACATACTCTTTCCCATGCAATGCGAGGCTACTGTTCTTGTAGTGCTTGTCATTGGTCACTTCATGGCCAAACCACGCGGGCGGAGCAAACAGCTTACTCTCCTCAGCGGAGGCGAACTCAATCTCAGCTACAACCAGTCCCTCGAGTGAGCCTTGATAGACATCGAGGTCAAGTTGATAACCGTTCTCTTTCAGGGCGTATCGAGTTTTTTGGAGTCGCCGCCCTTCCGTCGCAGGCCATAGCGCAAGAAACTGATCGTGTGAAATTTCGACTTCGAGCTCATCGCGCATAAGCCCACCATGACTCTTTACGGTCTCGAAACATGTATCGCCCTTACGTCGGATCCGCACCTCGGCTCCATCTGATGAGATTGCA
>DATDFW010000512.1:0-3696 GCA_036522375.1 Nitrospiraceae bacterium | reverse complement strand
CACGACGCTCGGTCCCTGGGCACAGTGATCGAGACACCCGGCCTTATTGGCGCGTACGATGTCTTTCAAGTCCAGCCGTTTCGCTTCTTGCTTAAAGTACGCGTGAAGCGCTTCAGATCCAAGTCTAGAGCAGCTCCCACGGGAATCGTCAGGACTCCGTTGGTTTGTACAGACGAAAATATGCCGCGTGAAGGTTGACACGAATGGTCCCTCTTTGCTCAACAGCATGCAGGAAATTGATGTGGGCACACCAGCGCTTCACTGGCCCACACATCTTGGACAAGAGAATACCACGCAGTCTGCTCAAAAAGGTCAGATCTCACTCTCCAGGACCCTGGCGCGCCGAGACACGCCCTCTACCGTGCAAGGCCGCAGCGAACGAAGAGACGAGGAGGTACGTACCGCACTTCGTGTGGTGTTCGCCTGTGTAACGGCTCTTGGCGAACGGAGAAACCCCTCCAGGGTTCCGACCTCGGATACACTATTGCTCAGAGTTGAGGCCCTGAGAGTTACGAGAAGGAAGCTGGCGGGCTTCTTCACTGCTAGGCCTGCATTGAGATGGTTTGCATGCGACCGATCAATTGTGTGACGTCGGCTGTACTTAAGAATGAAGAGTGGCTTGCCACCCCCGTCAAAATCGTTGCAATCTCGCGTAGCCGTAACGAGGCCCGTTGAAATTCATCCTGGGTAGATAGGATGGAACCTTGACCGGTGGTAAGTTTGTTGAATTCCCCCAGGATATCGCGAAAGTCTCGCTGAAGATTTTTCTGCATCGAACAGCCTTCGCAGTACCATTTAGGACTTTGATCAGTTGAGGGGGACAACCGGTCATAGACTCGGCCGAAAAAATCCTTCCCGAGCGATACCTTCATGAGCGCAGTACCGGTGGCACCGCAGCCATTGCAGGACCCAGACATTGAATCCATGGAGCCTCCCTCGGTTAACCAAGTGCTGAAGAGCGGGCGAATCTTACACCAGGCCTGCGCGCACTGTCCACTTGGGCGGGATGTCTGAGAATTCAAGACCGTGCATTTTCACAGCCATTATATATAAAATGAGTTAAGAACTGCGGAGATGGATTGCACGAGAGGAGAGAAGCCATGGTCATCGGAGTGCCCAAAGAAATCAAGGATCATGAGTATCGCGTCAGTGTCACCCCCAATGGAGTGCGGGCGTTACGTCAGGCCGGCCACCATGTCTGGATCGAACCATCGGCTGGAGTCGGCAGCGGATATTCAGATGAAGACTACCGAGGGGCAGGCGCTATCATAGCTGAGTCAAAAGAACAGTTGTTTCAGCAGGCAACGCTCATTGTGAAGGTCAAGGAGCCACTGTTGTCCGAATGCCACTTCTTCCGTCCGGGGCAGATCTTGTTTACCTATCTGCATTTGGCTTCCTTGCCTGATCTCACGAAGGCCCTCCTTGAAACCACGATTACTGCGATTGCCTATGAGACAATCGAGGCAAAGAACGGCACATTGCCCATGCTCAAGCCAATGAGCGAAATCGCGGGACGGATGTCGGTGCAAATTGGCGCACGCTATCTGGAAAAAACGCAAGGAGGACGCGGCCTCCTCTTAGCAGGTGTGCCCGGTGTAGAGCCGGGAAAGATCGTGGTGCTTGGGGCTGGAGTAGTGGGTAGTTCGGCGATCCGGATTGCGGTAGGGATGGGGGCTCAGGTCACAGTGATCAATCCCGACCTCGAACGACTTCGGGAGCTCGACGACCTGTATCGTGGTCGAATTGTCACACGTGCCTCCTCGCAAGCTGCAATTGACGAGTCAGTGATGGCCGCAGATCTTGTCATCGGAGCGGTTCTCGTTCCCGGAGCTCGAGCGCCCAAGTTAGTCTCGCGTGAACTGGTGGCTCGTATGAAGCCAGGAGCCGTGGTAGTAGACGTCGCAGTCGATCAAGGCGGTTGCTTCGAAACCACAAAACCCACGACCCATTCGGACCCCGTCTATGTGGTGACCGGAGTGCTTCACTATTGTGTGGCCAATATGCCGGGGATTGTTCCACATACGTCGACGATCGCATTAACGAATGCCACGCTCCCATATCTTCTTCGTCTGGCGACTCAGGGAGTGGAGCCTGCCGTGCGGACAGACGCTGGATTGGCCAAGGGTGTGAACCTGTTTGACGGCAAGGTTACCTGTCGAGGAGTCGCCGAGGCTCATGGGTTGCGTTTCGACCCCCTGATGTAAGACAATCCCACCTCGCTTTGTAGTTCTATTGCTTTTGTCGGGGCGTAGCGCAGCCCGGTAGCGCACTGCGTTCGGGACGCAGGGGTCGGAGGTTCGAATCCTCTCGCCCCGACCAAACAAGCTTGCTCGCGTATCTTGTTTTTCGATTAGATCAATCAACTTCATGCGAATCCATGCGGATCCAGGGCCACCGGGCCATGACCGGTCACTGTGTCCACCACACTTTTCATACGATCCCGATCACTCGCTATAAGAATTATTCGGCAGGCTCACATACTTGCATTGGAATTGTTTCACCATGCCACCGGACATCGGATTTGCTCCATGTTTCATTTCCGAAACGTTGTGCGACATTGTCTCGCGCGGAATCGCAAAACGCGTGACGCGTCTGCGGAGGTGTGAGAATATCCCATCGTCGGATAGTCATCATTGGTAATGCGCGGTCTATCAATGGTCGAACCGAGTGAAGCGGTAAGTCTACGAGCTAGAGTATGGGTGAAAGGAAAGGTCCAAGGGGTCGGATACCGAGCGTTTGCAGCTCGCATCGCATCTCAGCAAGGGCTCTGCGGAGGCGTCAGGAATCTCGATGACGGCCGAGTCGAACTTGACGTTGAGGGCTCTAAAGATCAGATCCTAATCCTGATCGAAGACGCGAAGAAAGGACCCCCTGCATCGCGAGTGGAAGCCGTCGAAGTCGAATGGAGTCGGGCAACAGGGCGGTTTTCAGGTTTTCAAGTCTGGTACTGAGGATGATTTAGGAGATAGAACGTATGGCCCGAGGAGGCGAAGAGTTACGCGATCTTGGTGAGGCACGCCGACACGTCGTCGACCATGACGACGAGGACACGGCTGCAGCTCCGGGGGTGGACGAGTCTCTCGTCGGAGAAGAGAAACCGAGTCGTCGCTCTGAAGGATTGGACACGCTTAAGTGCTACTTGCGCGAGATTCGTCACTCGACACTGCTGACGTTTAAGCAGGAGCAGCAGCTGGGCAAGCGGGTCATGGCGGGGGACGAACAGGCACGTCAAGAAATGATCGAATCGAATCTCCGTCTGGTCATCAGTATCGGTAAGCGGTATATGCATCGCGGCTTCCCCTTCTCCGATGTCATCGAAGAAGGCAATCTTGGGCTCATCAAGGCCGTTGAAAAATTCAACTATAAGCGGGGGTTTCGCTTCAGCACCTATGCCTCCTGGTGGATACGGCAATACATCGAACGCGCGATTATCAATCAAGGAAAGCTCGTACGGTTACCGGTCCATGTGGTCGAGCGGCTGAATCGTTATCTCGCCAAGGCAGAGCAGCTCGTTCAGGAGCTCGGGCGGGAACCGACCGCATCGGAAGTGGCGGCGCGGATGAAGACAACGGACGAAACGGTGTTGGATCTCAAGCAAGTAGTCCGTACGACCTGTTCGCTGGATAGTCCGATTAATGAGGGTGGAGATACATTCTTGCGCGATGTCATTGAAGACCCTTCGTGTGCCTCGCCTGC
>DATDFW010000511.1:0-3733 GCA_036522375.1 Nitrospiraceae bacterium | reverse complement strand
ATCCATTCTGGCTATTTACCTGGGGACCTGCTCAATTTGTATTTTCCTTATATAATGTGTGTATATGTATATTATTTACATAAGATATATATCGTAATTATTACTACCACTTCTGTATTGGCGCCACGCACATGCATAAGTATAGTCCAGATGCTCTACCTGTCAAGAAAATCGCTTTTCGTATGCACCTATGTGGACTAGACCAAGACGATGGGGGCAGAAATGGAGAGAGGCTAACAGGGTCGAGCCTTATTGCCTATTGATATCGCGATGGGCAATGGTCACTTGATACCCGAGGGCTAAAAAACTTTCTTGAAGTCGGCCGGCGACGGCCACAGACCGATGCCGCCCGCCGGTGCAGCCCAACCCAACATTCACATAGCTGCGGCGTTCTCGTTCGAAGAGAGGGATGAGGAACTTAAAGAAACATTCCAACTGTCCGATGAATGCGACGGCATCCGGATCGGTCAGCACATAGGTCCGCACACGCGGGTCTTCCCCTGTTAATGGCTTGAGGTCGGGAATAAAGAATGGGTTTCGCAAGAATCGGACGTCGAACAAGAGATCGATGTCATACGGCACGCCAAACTTGTAGCCGAATGTCACCAGTGAGATGGTCAACCGATGAGGCACGCCCTCCTGCCTGAACTGCCTGATCAACAATTCCCGTAACTCATGCACAGTCAAGTCTGACGTATCAATAATACGGTCAGCGTGCCGCCGAAGGTCTGCCAAACGGTCCTTTTCAAACCGCACTCCTTCCAATACCGGGAGATGTGGCAGGAGCGGATGAGGTCTCCGAGATTCCGAGAATCGACGGACTAACACCTCCTCACGAGCTTCAAAGAACACTAACTCGATCGCATGACCAAGGGCCTTCACCCGTTCGAGGACTCCCACGAGATCGGAAAAAAACACGCGTTCTCTGACATCAATGCCGAGCGCGACATTTTGTATCTCGCCCCCCTGCTGGTTACACAGTTCAACAAAGGTCGGCAGAAGGGCCGGCGGTAGATTATCGATGCAGAAATATCCCACGTCTTCAAAACATTTGAGGGCATGCGACTTCCCCGAACCGGAAAGACCGCTGATCACAACCAGCTTGAGTCCAGCCATGCCTGCCTATTAGGGATCAATCAGGACTAATCGATGTCGATCAATCCGCTGTAGAATTTGCAACTTTCCGGAAGCCTGCGCGGTGAACACCAGCAACGACCCAGGCGAAGGATCTAGCCGACGCTTCGCATCCTCCAGAGTCAAAACAGCCCGGACTGGACGAATAACTTCCAACTCTTCCTCTTCCTTAGGGAGAGCCGGAGGCGGAAGCGTACGCACCGTCGGCTTCGCTGGGTCTTTATGATCAGTCTGTCGTTCCTTTTGTTTTCGAATTTGAACGCCCAACCGGTCCACGAGCTGATCGATTGTCGCATACATCTCTTGTGTTGATGCTTTGGCCTGAATCCGCCTCCCTTGCACCGTACAGATGACCTCCGCACTGTGCTGAAGTTTGCTCACACCAAGAGTCACCTCCAAATGGCTCAGCGTCACTTCATACCGTACGAGCCGCTCAAACCGACTTTCAATATGTTGTCTGAGCGCCGGCGTGATGACGAGGCGTCGTCCTGTAATCTTCATCGTCATGTATCCTTTCACGTTGAGAGGTCTTGGCCCGGCCGCGACTCGATTTTTCTGGCTGGCTCTCATCATCTATACTCCAGGGGACACACCAGATATGAGGTACGTATGTGCGCCGCTGGACAGGGGAGGTCTGACAGATTGCGGGAAAATTCGGTGGGCTCGGCCGCTGAAGGGGGGATTTTTTAGCATCCTGCTAAAAGAACCGCTTGCGCTGAGTGGCAGATGGAATATGTTCTTCCGCCCGATATTTGGCCACCGTTCGTCTCGCGATTACTACTTGCTGTGTGAGCAACCGCGCTGCGATCTCTTCATCTTTGAGAGGATGACTCGCGTCTTCCTCCGCCACCATTTTTCTAATCATCTCTCTCACCGTCACAGAGGACATCATGTCGGAAGGCTGGTCCGCTCGCTGTAGGCCAGCATTGAAGAAGAATTTCAGTTCGAGCATTCCTTGCGGGCAGTACATGTACTTATTCGCGGTTACGCGACTGATCGTCGACTCATGCATTCCAATATCTTCAGCCACCTGTTTGAGCACCAACGGCTTCAGATGCTGCACACCCTTTTCAAAGAATTGCTCCTGAAACTTTACGATACTCGACACCACTTTAACGATTGTCTTATTCCGCTGTTCAATGCTGCGAATGACCCATTGCGCCGCCCGCAGCTTTTCGTCAAGATAGGCTTTCGTCTCCGCTGACCCGCTCTCGCCTGCCCCCATCAATTGTTTATAGTACGGGCTGATCCGCATACGGGGCAGGCCATCGTCGTTCAGTAGTACTACCCACTCCCCTTCATTCTTGACAACAAATACGTCAGGGACAATGACATAGTTCTGGGTATTCGTAAATGGTCGTCCGGGCTTCGGCTCAAGCCCTTCAATGACCTTTGTCGCTTGAAAAACTTCATCCACGGTGACATCTAGAGCTTTCGCGATTCTCGCATATTGTTTCTTTTCCAGGTCTTTGAGATGGTGCTGAACAATAGCTTCGACAATTGACCCCTTCAAAGCGCCGGGCCTGGCCCCTAAGGAGCCTATTGGATTCGTCCTCAAATGTCCGATTTGTAAGAGCAGGCATTCCACGAGATCTCGTGCCGCCACGCCCGTCGGATCGAAACTCTGAATATCCTTCAGCACTGACTCCGCTTCGCTCTCCAGAAAGTCGGTTCCGGCTACCAGCTCTGCGAGAGATATGCGCAAGTACCCATCATCGTCAAGGTTACCGATGATCAACCGCCCAATCCCCTTTTCACGATCGGACAAACCGGAAAACGACAGCTGCCATAGAAGATGGTCTTCCAAAGATGTCGCTTTCGCCATGGTTTGTTCATAGGAAGGGAACTCGTCCTGTGAGGACGTTTGAGACTCCGATCCGCCGACCCGACGATCACTCCCAAAGTACTCTTCCCAGCCAGCCGCAGAGGCCTCATCCGGCGTATCCCGTTCTTCCGGAGTTGATTCTTCCACATTCGATGATTCACCCTCCGCTGAAGCTGTCGCATCTTCTGCCTTTTCCTCAGCACTCGTGGCCTCACTATCCTCAGCCTCTGTGGGGAGATCCTCCAATAGTGGATTTTCCATCAAATGCTGCGTGAGACTCTGCTGAAGCTCAAGTCTCGACAATTGCAAGAGCTTAATAGCCTGCTGCAATTGTGGCGTCATGATCAGCTTTTGACTCAGTCGGAGGTCGAGCCTGAGCTTCATACGCACAGATCCTTTCGCATCATAGTTTGAACTGTTCCCCTAAATAGACAGCCCGGGCCATTTCGCTCTTGACGATGGTTTCGGGAGACCCGGCCTCAAGAATCAATCCTTCGTTGATGATATAGGCTCGATCCGTGATGGACAGTGTTTCCTGAACATTGTGATCGGTGATCAGAATGCCAATCCCTTTCTCCTTCAATCGGGTAATAATGTGTTGGATATCCGAGACAGCAATCGGGTCGATTCCGGCAAAGGGTTCATCGAGCAACATGAACGACGGGCTCGTTGCGAGTGCCCTGGTAATTTCCAACCGCCGACGTTCCCCACCCGACAGGGCATATGCCATACTCGTTCGGATCTGGGAGAGGTCCAGCTCCTTGAGCAGAACCT
>DATDFW010000510.1:0-4312 GCA_036522375.1 Nitrospiraceae bacterium | reverse complement strand
AGTCTGCCTGTCCCGGCAATGCATCCAGCACATGCGGCTCGATACGATGCAGCAGCTTAACCGGAACCCCCTGAGATTGAATCCAGTAGTACCATCGCCTCGTCACATGGAGGGTAGGATCGAGCTGGAGGATGCGATAGGCCAGGGGGTCGCTCCCGCGGAAATCATAGAAAAGCCAGCCGTCGATCTCGGCATCGCGAAGTGCCTGCTGAATCTCGCTGACACGCTGCTGAACAGCCGTAGTCATCGTGCATGGCATCTTATCGTCACGCTACCAAGCCGTCAATGAGGCAACCGTTGAGGTCGGTGGCCATGGTACAATGCGCGCCATGACAATTGAGCATGCACCGGAGTTTTCCCAGTTCCGCGTGACCCTATTTGTCGGACCGCAGCCAGTGGAGGGAAGACCCTTCACCTCCTCCTGTGTGTTCAATGTTAAAAAACGGAGTTGGAAGGGCGGGATCCAGGTCGCCGTCGTGATCACGCAGAGTCAGATTGAGATGCTGACCGCCGACATGGATTTCCCCCGCTGGTTGACCCAGGCCCTCATCGGTCTGTCACAGGAAGATCGTCTCTCTCATCAGGAACGAGCCCACGAGCTGTTTATCCAAGCCGTCTGTTGGTGCAAGCTAGACTTGGCATTGCAAGCCGGCATCAGCCAAGAAAACCAGTTTCTCGCAGACGACACCTGGACTGCTGAGGTCAGAGATACTGTCATCAAACGGGCGAACTTCGTCACGTCCTATGTTGCATCTGAACTGGACCTTGTACTGAAAGACGTGACCGCTCCATAACAGACACTCCATGCGAGCGCGGCAGGGGGTTTGCAACAAGAGTTGAATTTGCTATAACCCCCACTACCACTCAATCGTGGGTGAGCGCTCTGGAGTCAACTACTGCTGTTCAGCTCGCTCTATCGAAGAAGGAGGATTATCTGTGAATACACATTTGTCTTTATCAAATTGCGCCCGTGGGACCTCCATCTTCAAACTGATGGCAGTCTTCATGCTCCTAGCTCTGTGTACCGTCACCATGGTGCCAGCGGCGTGGAGTCAAGATAGCACGGCCCCCTCGTCAGGTACGAGCACCGAAGGCGGAACCCCGTCAAGCGCAGGCATGGGCGCCGCTTCTGCCGTCGCCACGATCCTGTATTTTCCCTTCAAAGCCGCATTTGCGATTGGCGGAGGAATCGTGGGCGGATTGGCCTATGCCTTTTCAGGTGGGAACGAACAGGCAGCAAAGAGCATTTGGGATACAAGTCTCCGCGGCACCTATTACATTTCTCCCGATCACCTGCAAGGCAATCGACCCATCCGCTTCCTAGGGGTCGCTGATCCAAATGATGGATCGGAGCCGGCCCCTGCTCCGGAGCCCACCCGCTAGCCGATGAAACCGATCATCGGCGTCACACCAGATTTTAACGCCGGCAATCGGAAGGAATGGGGTGGGCGAGAGCCCACCTATTTTTTGCGCGGGCGCTACATTCGTGCGATCGAGGAACTCGGGGGCGTTCCTCTGGTCCTTCCACTCCTTGCGGACCGAGCCACGAGACGGCGCCTCCTTCAGCAGATCGACGGACTTCTCCTCACCGGAAGCGGGCCGGACTTGCCACCATCATTGTATGGCGAACGTCAACGCTATCCGTTTGAGGTCGTAAGCGAACGTCGCGCGAGTTTTGAGCTGGATATTGTCAATCTGGCGAAACAGGCTAATGTCCCGCTGTTCGCTATCTGCGGAGGCATGCAGACCATGAACGTCGCTTGCGGCGGCAGTCTGTTTCAGGATATCCCATCTCAAATCTCAACAGCGCTCCAACATCGTCAACGGAATCCTGCGATACACCTGAGTCACACCGTCACCGTCACACCCGGCAGTCTTCTCCGGCGCATCGTACGATCGAAATCGATGCGGGTGAATAGCTCGCACCATCAATCGGTTAACGCCGTCGCGCCGTCGTTGATCGCCAGCGCCCTGGCCCCCGATGGTATCGTGGAGGCGATTGAATCTCCGGCCCACCGCTTCTTTCTCGGCATTCAGTGGCACCCGGAATTTCTCTTTGATCGGCATCCCATCCACCGTCGATTGTTCGAAGCATTCCTCCGCACCGCTCGCGCCACAAATCGCAATGCATGACCAGCGAGACTTGGTTGAGTGGAGTATCCAACGCACCTAACTAGATGAATCAGATCAGCCCTTCCCGCATGTCTCGCTCGGCTTTCCCCCGCAAGAGGCCTGCTATACTTGACCCCATATGGAACAGAAGCTGGTTGACCCTGCAGTACCTCTTGCCATACCCACTGCCAGCGGAGGTACGGTGATCAGCCGGCTCTTCCGAACCAAGCCCATCGAACAGATTCTCGCGGACGCAGATCATCCCGATCATCGCTTAAGAAAAACGCTGACAGCCTGGGATCTCACCGCGCTCGGTATCGGCGCAATCATCGGAACCGGCATCTTCGTCCTGATCGGTACCGCCATCGTCGGCGATATCCACCGACCAGGAGCCGGGCCTGGCATCATTCTGTCCTTTGTACTTTCCGGCTTGACCTGCGCCCTCGCGGCCCTCTGTTATGCTGAGTTTTCCACCATGATTCCCGTAGCCGGATCCGCCTATACCTATTCGTATGCCACCTTGGGAGAATTCCTGGCCTGGATCACCGGTTGGAATTTGATTCTCGAATATGGTGTGGCCTGTGTGGCCGTCGCCATCGGATGGTCCGGCTATTTCAATAATCTGCTCAGGTTGGCTGGGATCGAACTGCCGCACTGGGCTACGCACCCACCCGGAGGGCCCGACGGTGGCGTGGCAAACTTCCCCGCGGCCATTATCGTGCTACTCGTCACTGTCATTCTTGTTATTGGAGTCAAAGAAAGCGCCCGTGCAACCGGCATCATTGTGTGCTTAAAGCTCGCGGTCATCCTTTTCTTCATTGCCGTGGGAACGCCGGCCGTGAATACGGACAACTGGACTCCCTTTATGCCGCAGGGATTCGCCGGCGTCGGTGCTGCGGCGGCCATCGTGTTCTTCGCCTACATCGGATTCGACGCCATCTCGACAACCGCTGAAGAAGCCAAAAACCCTCAACGGGATCTGCCGATCGGAATTATCGCCTCACTCAGCATCTGCACCGCTCTCTACATCTCCGTGGCAGCTGTTCTGACAGGCTTGATCCCCGTGGCACAGATCGACATCCATGCACCGGTAGCAGAAGCGCTGCGTATCGTGGGCTTCAAATGGGGAGCAGCAATTGTGGCGATTGGAGCCGTGGCTGGTATTACCAGCGTACTCGTCGTGATGATGCTGGGCCAGATTCGGGTATTCTTTGCCATGTCGCGCGACCACCTCTTAAGCCCTTGGCTGTCGACCGTGCATCCGCGGTATAGCACGCCTCACCGTGCCACCATTCTCACCGGCATTGGCGTGGCCATACTCGCCGCCCTGATCCCTATCGGCGATGCGGCAGACATGACAAACATCGGCACTCTCTTCGCCTTTGTCCTGGTCTGTATCGGTGTCGTGGTCCTGCGGTATACGAAACCCGACCAACACCGCCCATTCCGGCTTCCGTTTATGCCGATCGTTCCCATTCTAGGCATGCTGGCCTGCCTTGGCCTCATGAGCTTTCTTCCATGGGTGACCTGGGCTCGATTCGTCATTTGGACTGCCATCGGCATTGTAGTCTATATGGGATACGGCATAAGGCACAGCAAGCTTACTGGCCCCTCCTCTGATAGCCATCTTCCAAAACGCTTGACCTAGGAGCCTGTCACGCTCGTCCGTCCAGACTATCTCGCTCGACAATTCTGTATGTTTGTGTCCTGAACTTGCGAAGGTCAGACTGCCGGAAAACCTGCAAGGGTTCCCACTCCTGCTAACCACTGTAGGTTAACTCGACTTGTCTGCTGGCTCGGGCAGCAAGGCTGGAGCAGGAGACGAAGTGGTGTCAGCGGGAGCAGCTGGAGGGGCGGTGGACGCGGCAGGTTGGCTCGCTGGTGACAATGCAGCTGCGGGCGCCGTTGGCTTGGGAGCTGCAGGCGGCTTGGGAGGAGCAGGTCTCTCTGGCTTAATACCTCCTTCCCAGGAAGGACCGGAGTACATGTCCGCCGTGAGACCATTTGATTTCCATTTCTCTTCGAAATCCGCGGCCGCCTTATTCGGCGTCTCACCAGTTCCCACGACGCCATTCCACGGATAGACCTTTGGGCCAATCTGGCATCCGGCCTCCGTCCGCTTTAAATACAAGGCAATCGGATTCCCGCGGTATGGTCCAAGAAAGATATGCAGGGAACCGGCGTACTCGAGCAAATGCTC
>DATDFW010000509.1:0-2826 GCA_036522375.1 Nitrospiraceae bacterium | reverse complement strand
ACCGGTCTTCGAATCGTATGGCTGTTTCCTTCGACAACGGTCCCGCTCCGCAGATGAATCCCTTGAAACGGTCGAGCTTGTAGGACGAGAGATCTTCATTTGCATCGAGGAGGAATTCAAGCAAAGTGGGAACTACGCTCACACAGGTCACGTGTTCATCATGCAGCCTCCGCCAGAACGTTGTGCTTTTGAATTTCCGGTTCAGGACCAGGCTCCCTTTACAATACAAGGGAGTAATGAGGGTGACCACCATTCCATTCACATGGTGGATAGGGAGCACACACATCAGACGATCATTCATGCCAAAGTGATGCCAATTGGCGATCGCATCGGCATCGATCAGCAGATTTTCCACCGTCAAAACTACCCCCTTGGGCTGGCCAGTTGTCCCGGACGTATAGACAATGAGGGCTTCATCCTTCAAAGAAGATGTATGAGGTGTTTGACTAGAGACAACCGAGGAGTGCCTCTTCTTCCCCCTCACTCCATGGCCGTTCATCTCCATGATGCCTTTGTCGTTCAATACAATCACGTGTTGTAAGGCGGGCACGTCTCGTTGAAGCCCATTCACTTCTTCAACATCGCTGTGCCAACAGCACACGACCGAAGCTTCTGAATGCTCCAGGACAAATCGCTTTATATCTGTGGGCTCTTCGACGTTGATCGGAACGACGGTGATACCCGACACCCATGCGGCAAAATACAGCACGACAGTGACGTCATGATTGAAGAGAATTGTTGCCAGACGGTCCCCGCGGCGGAGCCCGACCTGGTCATGGAGGAAGGTGGCCGCCCGTTGCACCGTCGTGCCGAACTCCGCATAAGTGAATGTCCGGTGGAGTTGCCGGTCGTCATCGTAGTAGGACAGAAACGGACGATCGACCAGGGTCCGATCGGAGATGCGGGAATTGAAAAAGTCGGCGAACGAACTCCAGGGCATCGTGGTAGAAACGTCCATCTGCCGCACTTGCACAATATTCTCAGCTACGGCGCTACGGCGATCAAGAGGGACATACTCCCGCCTCGCCGGCCCTGTGTAGAGCGCGCGGGGCCTGATCAGCCGATTGTGATCCTGTTGTTCGATGACGTGGGCGCACCAGCCGGTGATACGTGAGCAGACAAATACCGGCGTATATAGATTGCGGGGGATGCCCATCAGGAGATAGGCCACCGCCGTATAGAAATCGAGGTTGGGATAGAGACCTTTTTCCTGCTGCACCACACGATCGACAGTAGTCGCAATCTCATACCACGAGCGATCATTGCAGATTCGACTCAAAGATTCGGCGTGTTGTTGCATGACATCCGAACGAGAGTCGCCGCTCTTGAGCACACGATGGCCGAATCCCATGATCCGCTGTTTGTGTGCCAACATCTCCCGTACCCACCGCTCCGCCTTGTCACGACTCCCGATTTCGAGCAACATCTCTGCGACTGCCTCATTTGCTCCCCCATGAAGCGGCCCTTTGAGCGTCCCGATCGCAGCGGTGATGGCCGAGTGCAGATCCGTCATCGTCGACGCGGTCACGCGGGCCGAGAAGGTCGAGGCATTAAATTCATGTTCCGCGTAGAGCGTGAGCGACACATCAAGCACCCGGGCCATGGCTCTGGCCGTATCATCGTCTCTGCGGTCGGTGAGCAAGAAGAGCAGGTTTTCGGCAAAGCTTAGTCCAGCTTGTGGTCTCACATGGCATTTCCCGTTCGCGAACCGATGCGCCGTCGCGATGATGAGCGGGATTTGCGCCATAAGTCGGATTGCCTTACGCGTCTTTGCATCGTGAGAGCCGTCGGAAGCATCCGGGTCGGTCATGCCCAGCAGCGAGACGCTAGTCCTGAGAATATCCATCGGATGCGCAGCAGGAGGAATCAGATCCAGGAACGTCTCGACAGGGCCCGGGAGCATGCAGTGTGCGGCAAGCTGAGTCGAAAAATCGTTCAACTCTTTTCTGGTCGGCAACTTGCCGAAGAACAATAGATAGGCCACTTCTTCGAAGATGCTGTTCTCCGCCAACTCCCTGACATCATACCCGCGGTAGCTCAGCCCCCCTTCGCCTTCATCCACATGACAGAGGGCAGTCTCCCCGGCGAGTACCCCATCGAGGCCCGGGCTGTATGCCGGAGGATCAGCCGTATTAGCCGTCCGCATGGTCATCATCCATCGAGTGAAATTGCCGATCCTGTTGCTCATATTCCGCATACCGCAGCAGATCGTAGAGTTGTTGCCGGGTATGCATCTGGTCCAACAGGTGGCGTTGTGAACCGTGGTTTCTCAGCTCGAATAACATGCGCTCGACCGCTTTCGAGGCCATTCTGAGTGCCGTGACAGGAAAAAGCACCAGCCGATAGCCAAGATCTTCAAATTCGCCCACGCTGAGGTAGGGGGTCTTCCCGAATTCAGTCATATTGGCCACGAGCGGTGCTTTGCCTCCCTCCTTAGCGAGTTGCCGGGCAAACCTGCGGAAATCGTCGACGGACTCGAGGGCCTCCGGAAAAATTGCGTCGGCACCGGCGTCGATATAGATCCGCGCCCGTCGCACTGCGGCATCCAACCCCTCAACAGCACGGGCGTCCGTCCGGACGACGATGAAGAAATCCGGATCCCGCCGCGCATCGCTCGCCGCACAAATCTTACTGACCATCTCTCTCGTTGAGACCAGCTGCTTTCCCGGAAGATGTCCACACTTCTTGGGCAAATCTTGATCTTCAATCTGCATCCCGGCCAGGCCGGCATGTTCGAACTCCCTCATGGCACGCATGACCGCAAGTGGTGGACCAAACCCTGTATCGGCATCCACAATTGCGGGAATCGTCACGGCCTTGGTCATG
>DATDFW010000508.1:0-3671 GCA_036522375.1 Nitrospiraceae bacterium | reverse complement strand
AGTGATGACACAGCCCAAGCCAGAATTTCTGGGACGAGTCGAGGATACTGAGGATCGTTATAAGATTGCGGCTGCGTTGGGCATGGCCAAACATATGATTGCCGACGCGAAATGGCCGATCGAAGTGGTGTCCACAGGGTTACCAGTATTGATTGTGCCCGCCCGCACGCTCACGGCGGTTCGATCGATCCAACCGGACCCCTCTGCCATCATCGATATCTGCCGTCGATTTGGTGCGAATGGGATCATGGTTTTTACGACTGTGACGGTGGAACCCTCTGCGACGGTTCATATCCGTATGTTTGCTCCGTCGATCGCGATTCTTGAAGATCCCGCGACCGGCAGCGCGAGTGGCGCATTGGGAGCCTACTTGGTGCAGAATGGAGTAGTAGATGTCGCCCCAACGACTGAGATCATCGTCGAGCAGGGCTATGAGATCGAGCGTCCGTCGCAAATTATCGTGCGGGTCGAGTCGGACGACGATATCATCCAGACGGTCAAAGTGGGCGGGCAGTGTGTGACGGTAGTGCAAGGGACACTGACGTTTTAGCAGGATGATGAAAACGCCATCTAACGGCGTTCTCGTTTCGTCAAAATCCTCAACGTACCCCTGAGGGTACGCCTCCGGTTTTGACTCACCTGCGGCCTTGTTATATGACGTTTTGATCATCCTGCGGGAGAGAAGCTGAACGCTAGGAGACTTTATGAAAGCTGTTATCTTTCGTGAGCATGGTGGAACGCACAAGCTTTCCTATGAGGATTTTCCGACACCGACGATCGGTCCGGGGGATGTTCTGATTCGGGCGAAAGCCTGCGCTCTGAACCATCTTGATATTTGGGTTCGCGAGGGCAATCCGGCCTATCCCTTGATCTTGCCACACGTATTGGGATCGGATGTGGCCGGGATTGTCGAGCAGATCGGCTCGCATGTCGAAGGGGTCACTGTCGGGCAACGGGTGTTTGTGTCTCCGGGAATGAGTTGCTGGCACTGCAATGCTTGTCTCGCCGGGCGGGACAACTTCTGCCGCACCTTTGGAGTACTCGGTGCCGTGGTTCATGGCGGTTATGCCGAGTATGTGAAGGTGCCGTTCCGCAATGTGCTGCCGATTCCCGGCGATCTGTCGTTTGAAGAGGCCGCGGCGTTTCCGCTCGTGTCGGTGACCGCATCGCACATGCTGTTTGCCCTAGCCGGACTCCAACACGGTGAAACTGTGCTGGTGATCGGTGCGGGGAGCGGAGTTGGGATGATGGCAGTTCAAATGGCGAAGCTCGCCGGAGCCCATGTGATCACGACCGTTGGGACTGACGAGAAGATTCCCAAAGCCAAGGCGCTGGGCGCCGATGAGGTGATCAATCATTCGAAAGAAAAGTTTGCGGAGCGTGTAAAGTCGCTAACTGAACGACGGGGCGTTGATGTCGTGATCGAACATGTCGGTCCCGAGGTCTGGGACAGTTGCCTGGAGTCCCTCGCGAAGGGCGGCCGCTTGATTACGTGTGGTGCGACGACCGGGGGAGATGTGGCGCTCAATCTGCGGTATGTCTATGGCCGCCAGTTGACGATCAAAGGATCTTATATGGGCACGCACGCGGAATTGGTGAAGGCAGCAGAACTGGTTGGCAAGGGCCGGTTGATCCCGGTGATCGAGCGTACGTTCCCACTTCAGGAAGCGCGTCAGGCGCAGGATTTGATGGTGAAACGGCAGTTCTTTGGCAAGATTGTCCTCACCATGTGACGGATGATGAAAACACCATCTAACGGCGTTCTCGGTTCGTCAAAATCCTCAACGTACCCCTGAGGGTACGCCTCCGGTTTTGACTCACCTGCGGCCTTGTTATATGGCGTTTTGATCATCCTACGAATCCACCGTCATGATGTTTTCCAGTCGAAACTATTGATGAAAGGGGAGGGGGGAAAGTATGTCCACAGTAGAGAAGATTATGAAGAAGCAGCTCAAGACGGTGGGACCTGGCGTGTCGATTGTGAGCGCGGCCAAGAAAATGAAGACGGCGCAGATTAGTTCGCTGTTTGTAAAGAAGGGAAAGAAGCTGGTTGGGATCGTCACCGACACGGATATTGTCCGACGTGCAGTCTCGACCAATAAAAGTCTGGGCAAGCTGACTGTCGAAAAGATCATGACGTCCCCCATTCGCTCGATTGAGAGAAGTCAATCAGTCGATGATGCGCAGGACATGATGGCTGACCTAGGCGTACGCCATCTTGCGGTGACGAATTCAGACGGGATTGTGGGGGTCGTGTCAGTTCGGGATCTGTTGTTGTTTTATAAGCGGTATGCGCAATCGAAGATTTCATCGGAGATGGCGTACTCCGAACCGAAGATTATGCAAGACTGAGGTAAGGGGTAAAGGGCAAGAGTCAGGGGGTAAGAGGAAGTGAGAAATCCGATGAGGTCGAGTCCGGTGAAGATTACCCCTCACCCCTAACCACTTGCCCCTGACTTATTTGTTGAGTTCATTCACCAGATGACCCAGCTCCGGCAAAATTAACTTCTCCATTGCCAATTTGACGGCATTTTCAGAGCCGGGGGTTGAGAAGAGGATGCGGCCTTTGATGATTCCTGCTGTCGCACGACTCATGATGGCAGGGGAACCGATATCCTGATACGTCAAGTAGCGAAAGATCTCACCGAATCCCACCAGTCGTTTCTCCAGCATCGCGTCGACTGCTTCGAAGGTTGAATCCCGTTTGGAGATGCCGGTGCCGCCGTTCACGATGATCGCGTGGATCTTCTTGTTGGTCAGAGCGGATTTGATTTTGGCTTTGATCTTGGAGGGTTCGTCTTTGACAAGATGATAGGCGACGACGACATGGCCGGCATCTTTGAGCATGTGCATGATGCGGTAGCCACTCGTATCGGTCTCGGACGTGCGGGTATCGCTGCAGGTAATCACCATGCACCCAATGGAGCTGGGTGCATGGGATTTATGCTCGTGAGATGTCGGGCTACCCATATCGCTTCTCACAGGATGCTGAAAAAGGTCGCCAGCGTCGTTCTCCCCTCGAAAGCTTCCTCAACATAGCCCAGAGGCTACGCCTCCGGTTTTCATTGGCCTGCGGCCTTGCCACGGAGCGGCGCGTCTTGGCGCGCCGGGGTTGGGTGGGTGAGAAGTCTGACCTTTTTGATCATCCTCTCATTGAGCGTTTGTAAGAGCTACTTCCAGACTGCATCCGGGTTCAGTTTTTCGACCGGTTTTCCACCCTTGATGTGTTCATCGATGATAGTCGCGACGTCGGCTTCTGTCACTTTGGAGTACCAGGTGGCATCCGGATAGACGACGACGGTCGGTCCCTGCTCGCAGGGTCCGAGGCAAGAAGAACCGCTGACGAGGACTTCACCAGGGGTCACGCCCTTCTGCATGAGGCCGATGTTAAAGGCCATGAGGAGGGAGGCTGCTCCGGCGCTACCGCAGGAAGGCTTCGGGTGGCCTGGAGGCCGGGAGTTGGTGCAGACGACAATGTGATGTTTCGGCTTTGGCATGCATGCTCCTTCGTTGGTTTTAAACTCTCACGGTCAGTGATCTGCCGTCAGCTCAGATGAAGAAATTCCTGAATCCCGGGAATGTTGATCGATTCCCTGTCTCAGTCGGGTCTATAGGACTTCCACTGTTCAATGCTTTCGTCCGGAAGCTTCCAATGTGTGAGGCCCTTCATC
>DATDFW010000507.1:0-3336 GCA_036522375.1 Nitrospiraceae bacterium | reverse complement strand
CTGGAAAAATGGCCAGCCGCCCCAGAGCACCACCGGCGTCGCCAGCAGCCATTGCGCCCAGTTTCTCATCGAGCCGGTGAGGGCCTGTGGAAGGGATACGCCGGGAATCATTTCGGCCATCGCCAAGAGCAAGACCAAAAGGGAAGGCCCCAGACAAATCCAGAACCGCCTGGACATATCCTCAAGTTCGGGATTCCCTTCATCTTCGAGCGAGACGACTTTTGGTTCCAGCGCCATCCCGCAGATCCGGCAGGCTCCCGGTTGGGTCTCAAGCACCTCCGGGTCCATCGGACAGATGTACTCGACCACTCCACCGGATGGGGCCGGCACGATGCGCGGAATGCGCTGCTCGGGAGGAGTCAGATAGTAGATCGGCTCAGTGCGAAATTTTGTCAGGCAACTTGTCGCACAAAAATAATAGGTCTTGCCCTGGTACTCGTAAGAGCCGGCTGCTGTGGCCTGCTGGACAGTCATGCCACATACAGGATCGATCGCTGTAGCCCCCATCACGGCTGGAGAAGGCGGCATCATCGGAAGGGGCCTTCTTGTGGTAGTCAGCTTGGCAGAACCAACCAGCTGTGGCTGCAACGCCCGATCGGGATCGGCCTTGAATCGTTCCAGGCAGGATAGGCCACAGAAATAGTAGCGTTGGCCCCGATGTTCGTGACTTCCGGCTGCCGTAGCCGGATCCACCGTCATTCCGCAGATTGGATCGATCGCCATCCCTAACCCTTCACCCCTTATCCCTTACCGATCACCCCTTACTTCTTCCCATCCGCATCCAAAATGCTCTGGATGATCAACTTGAGATTCTCCGGATCGATCGTCTCCGCTTTGATATTCCCGTCGAGGAGCACGGTTGGGGTAGATTGAACTTTGATGCGCTCCCCCCACCTACGCCCCTCTTCGAATATCCTGGCCGGTTTCCCGCTGGCCATGCCGTCTTCAAACACTTTCGGATCGAGTCCGACTTCCTTGATCAGGACTTCTCGTAAAGAACGATCCAGCACTCCGGTGATCTTATCGGTGTGGATGGTGCGAAAGAGCACGGCTTTCATCTCCTTCCCCTTTCCCATCATCTTCGCTTGCTCATACATATCGAATGGGGTCGGGAGCTTCCCGGAAATCACCGGAAATCCCACCATCGTCACCTCAAGTTTGTTTCCGAACTCTTTCTCTAACAATGCCAAAGCCTCTCCATCGAACCGGTGACAATGCGGGCAGTAAAAGTCTGCAAACTCGACCAACTTCACCTTGCCGGGCGTATGGGTGGATACTTCTCCCTTGAGAACTTCGAACTTCCCCTTTAACTCTGGAACTGCGGCTGTGGCGAGTGAGCCCCATAACACGACGACACTCCACACAACCATACGGACCGCCGAAGTCCATGACGCATACTGCTTGTTCATCATATCCATCCCTCTTTTAGGATCAACTTTCAGGATTAACATGGATCGCTCATTATATCGAATGTGCCGAAAACTTACTCCCTGTTATACTGTGGCCATGCTGACGCCTATGCTGCTTTCCACATTGACCTTGCTCGCCACGCTGACAGGCTGTAGTTCGATGCAAGAGGCGGGGGACGGCTCAGAAGCAAAGGCACTCACGTTTCAGCAGGTCAAGACAGCCCCGTACTCCGTGAAGGGACAAGCAGCAGTCTTCGGTGGTAACGTGTTGACTGCCAGACTACTAAAGGACGGCACGAGAATCGAAATCTTGCAGTTGCCGCTCGACCGATCGATGCGTCCCGGATATGACTTAACCCAATCACAAGGCCGGTTCATCGCCTTCCAGCGAGAATTCCTCGATCCCGCAACCCTCCCAGCGGGGACCAGAGTCACTGTGACCGGTGAGGTGGCCAGTTCTATCACATTGCCACTAGATGAAATCGATTATACTTACCCTGTCATTCATATCAAACAATTACGCGTGTGGGACCGATCAGACGACGCGATCTTGCGTAATCGGCCACCCTATTACATGGGGGGACCCTATTGGGGACCTTACTGGGGTCCCTATTGGCGGTCATGGCCCTACTGGTAAGAGAGAGGGGCGGGACTTGCGCGCGAGGAAGGGCCAGTTCTCGCCCTTCCCGCGCGTCCCGCTTGTTCACCGACCAGACGACCCGACAATCCGCTCAACGCGATCGTCGCGCCCACCGAGGTTGAGGTAGGCGTGGTATTGGGCTAGTGCATTCGGCAGATCTTTTCGATGCAACTCATAAAAGACACCCAAGTTGTAATGCGCCTCAGCATAGTCCGGCTTCAACGCAACAGCCCGCTCGTAGGAATGTTCCGCCTCTTCAAGCCTGTTCATACCGGTATAGATGACACCCAGGTTCATATGCGCTTCGGCGTATTCCGGGCGGTACCGCAAGACTTCGAGAAATTCCCGTTCTGCCTCCATGGACCGGCCTTGACTTCGATAAATGAACGCCAGGTTGTAGTGCGCGTCCACTAGCGCGGGCTTCTCGGCGATGGCCTGTCTGTATGCATGGGCGGCCTCCTCCAGCGCATTATTCTTCTCTGCCATCCGTCCGGCAAGGTACCAAGCATCCGCATACTTGGGATCGAGCTTGAGCAGTCGACCCACCGTCTCCCGTGCCCCCCGACTGTCTCCGCGCGCCTCATACTGCAATGCGAGATTGTAGAGGGCATCGCGGTGGCGCGGATGGGCAGCTAACAAGGTTTGATAGGTCTGGGTGGCCGCGGCGAAATCACGACGTTGCTCATATAGCTTGGCGAGGTCGAAATACGAATCGGCATGACTCGGATCAATTTCGATCGCCCGCCTAAGAGCCTGCTCCGCTTCGGTCACTTTCCCCTGAATCCGATAGACCTCGGCCAGATCGTTTAACGCCTCCGGATAGGCTGGCTTCAACTTGAGCGCTCGGGTGAACGACTCGACAGCCTGAGCCGGCTTCTTTTCTCTGAAAGCAACCATGCCGAGCAGACGGTGTGCTTCAGCGGAGGAGGGATTCAACTCGATGGCTTTTCTTGCCGCTTCGGATGCCGCAGCAAGATCGCCTTTTTGCAGCAGCGCCGTGCCTCGCTCGTAGTGACGCTGCGCCGCATCTGGTTGATCCGCCGCCGACGAAACCAGGACAAAAGGAGAAGCCACGACCGGGCACAAGGCGAGCAACACGATGGCACTATACTGGAGGAGGTTATTCATGGCCGGTGACGCCTGTCCTCTCTCTGCCCGCAACGGTCTCGCAAACTATAGACGGGCAGCGATCATGAAATCAACGACACAAGTATCTGCGTACGATCGAAACACTACGCAGGATGCTCAAAAAGGCAGTGCAACAAGGCCGCAACGAGTGAAGGACCG
>DATDFW010000506.1:0-2571 GCA_036522375.1 Nitrospiraceae bacterium | reverse complement strand
AAGGAGGGCGGGATGGAGCGGTTAGCCCGCCACACGCTGGGTCAGGTTGGATTGTGAGACCTGAAATATGTAGGTAATAGCCTCGCGTCCTGTAGGGGCCAACGAACTAGGAGATTCCCTAGTCCAACCAAATTGAGACCTCAAAGCGATCGACTCCAAAACTGTAACTACATGGAAATTATAAGGCTTCTATCACTCTGCTGAATGCATAAGCAGAGTGGGTTCGATTCCTAATTCTCTGGTATTCATCTTGCGTTTCATCCGGGTGAAAGGTGCAGCAAGCGGGCAAGACAGTCCACACTTGTACGATCCAGCAATGGAGGGGAGCCATGGTATATACACATGAATCCATCGCATCTCGCATTGCATGGTGCCAACGGCAGAAAACTCAGACGAGTGCGGAGCTTGACCTTCAAGGGTGGCATGCCGAAGAGGAGGGTCTCAGGGACGCGCTCCACAATAGGGATCACACGAACCAGTATCGGGATTATCCGCGAGGTGTATTCGAGAGATATCTGATGGGTCTCCATGACGGCCGAGCAATGATTCGCATTGAAGGGCTGTTCCCACATCGCACAACCTCCAGCCTATAGAGGCAGGGGTGTTATTAGTGTCAGCAAATGTCACTGTCCATAAGGGTGTCCTGACATCAGAAGTCGGATCGCAAAATGTGATCATAAGGCGGTCCACCATACTGCAAGCCGAATGTTGTCAAGAAACGACTCCTGATTTCTTTTCCCCCTTCTCCTTTGTCCGATAGGTCTGCCGGAAGTACCACGCATAGAGTAGCGCCAGTAATACAAAGTTGGGAATGAGGATGCTGGGCGTCATCCATTGCCAGCCGTTGAATTTCCAATCGGAGAGTGGCCACAAAACCGGCGTCGGAAAGAAGGCGGATGAATGCGTCGGGATGTCCACCAGCACATGCAGCCCCCAGGCGCAGAGTTCCCAGAGCGGCCGCTTCAGGAGGAACCAAATCACGAAGAACACGACGAGGAACACGACGAAGCTATGCGTGACATTATAGAGATGATGCACATATTGAGGGATTGTCGATTCCGGAGGTGTGCCGTGACTGAAATCGGGCTGTTCCGACAAACCGAGTATCGCGGCCACCCACAGAATCCCGAATGAAAAGAGATCGGGAGCCATGCCGATCACAAAGGCCAGCCAGAAACTCGATCGATTTTTTCGACCGAAAGTAATCGAACCCCACAGACCGTGAGAGACAATATCCATCAGATCCATTCCAGACGAAGAAACAACGACATTTTACTTGCTCTACCTGGCCTGATCCATTGTGTGAAAGAAGGAACGTTTTGAAGACGACGGCGCCTACGAACGCATTCTGGCATGTAGCCTATCTTCGTATTGTGTCAAAAGTTTTGATTGCAGGACCCGCCCAGTCGCTCGATTGAACACTGTATTGAGAGAGCGTACCATCAAAACCTGAGTAACAGGTCTCATTGGTTTCCGATTTCTTTTCCATCTTGCGCTCTGAAGCTACCATGAGAAGTAGCTTATCCTCTTTTTGCTCCCTCTCTGCTCCTCGTCCGCCACATATTGACCAATGCCGAGAAAGGAGGCGCGCTATATGAAGCAAGCCATTCATCGTCGCTCCATGAGACTTCAGTATCTCGGATTGACCCTGTTCCTGACTGTTGGTCTTTGTCTGCTATCCGGCACGCTGATGGCTGAGGAGGCTAAGGTCACGCCGCTCATGTCGGAAGTTCTGACGGACATCTCCGGCAAGGAAGGCCTGATGATCACCGTAGAGTATGCGCCAGGAGGGTCAAGCCCGATCCATCGTCACAATGCACATGCATTTGTCTATGTGCTGGAGGGCTCCGTCGTGATGCAAGTGCAGAACGGAAAACAAGTGACGCTCACAGCAGGACAGACTTGGCATGAAGGCCCAAACGATATTCATGCCGTTAGCCGGAACGCAAGCACGACGGACCAGGCAAAGTTCCTTGTGGTGTTGGTCAAGGAGAAGGGTGCCCCAGTCGTAGTGCCAGTGAAGTGACTGCTGAATGACCGACAAGCGAACTTGAGCGAGCGCGGCAGTGCATTACCGCTTCGAAGATGATCTCAGGCGGTACGTGCACGGTTACGGACGACAAACGAAAGGAGAATGTATGAAGATCGTTGTGATTGGCGGCAGCGGGCTGATCGGGACAAAACTTGTAGACAGGCTTCGCAAACAAGGGCATGACGTGGTGGCGGCGTCACCTAAATCCGGCGTCAACACCATCACGGGTGAGGGGTTAACTGAAGCGCTCGCCGGCGCTCAGGTTGTCGTCGATGTGGCGAACGCGCCTTCGTGGGAGGACAACGCCGTCTTGAAGTTCTTCGAGACGTCTAGCCGTAACCTCCTTGCCGCAGAAGCGGCCGCTGGAGTGAGGCATCACGTTGCACTGTCGGTCGTCGGCACCGACCGCCTTCTCGAGAGTGGTTACTTTCGCGCGAAGATGGCTCAGGAAAATCTGATCAAGGCCTCTAAGATTCCGTACACGATCGTCCAGTCAACGCAGTTCTACGAATTCGTGGGCGCCATCGCTCAATTCAGCA
>DATDFW010000505.1:0-4792 GCA_036522375.1 Nitrospiraceae bacterium | reverse complement strand
GGTGACTCGCTAGGGGCTGTATTGTCTACAATTGCATGCAGAAGAAATGGGGAAACATCACGGCTGACAGCCTTACCTGCAGGGATCTCGACGGCATGTTGAAAGTCTCCCCTGCTACACCACTATTGTCAGAGGATGTGTTCATTGGATTTGGAGACGGCGAATGCTGGAATTCTCCTCTAGGCTTGCTATCCAGAACTCATCATGATCCGACTGGCAAAAAAGTATTTGACCGTGCTGCGCGCCGGCCTGGTCGTCTCGTGGATTCGTCTGTTGTTGCGGGTCAAAAGTTTGCCACTGGTGCTGGACAGATTGAATCCTCGCTCGATGACGGAGAAGCCTGACGAGGCAATGATGGAGGATCTGGTTTACGATGTGGATCGCTGGCTTAAACTGTTCCCCTATAACAAAAAAGGGAATTGCTTCCCACGGTCGCTGTCTCTCTATTGGTTCGCCCGGCGATTGGGATATCCAGTGTGCTTTCATTGTGGTGTAAAAAAAGACGTCTCGAATCTCGATGGTCATGCGTGGCTCATGTTGGATCACCAGCCCTTTCACGAGACGGACCAGCAATGGCAACGTTTCACCGTCACCTTTTCATATCCGTCGGATGCGACAGCTCGGGACGTAGGGCTCTGCCCTGATGTCAGGAAGACAGGACGACGATGTCCTGATGTGAAATTTATCACGGGATCCGGTCACCTATGGACATCATCCTGAATCGCATCCGGCCCTTCCTTCTTACACTTCGCCATGCTCTCTCGTTTGTGTGGCAGAGCAGTCCGCACCTGGCAGTCGGCAGTATCGTGGTGCGCGTGATTCAAGGCCTGCTTCCGCTGGTGGCACTGTATTTGACGAAGCTGTTGATCGATGCCGTGACTGAAGGGCTCAAGACTCCATCAGCCGACGCCTCGTTGACCCAGATAACCATGATCCTTGCGGGGTTGGCAGGTGTCGCAGTGGCCAGTGCCATGCTCACCGCCGTGGCCTCGCTGATTTCCAGGATTCATGCTCAAGTCGTCACGGATCATATGCATGCACTCCTTCAGGCAAAATCCGTTGAGGTTGATCTAGAGTACTATGAGAATGCGCGCTATCAAGATACGCTTCATCGCGCCCAGCAAGAAGCGCCCTATCGTCCGACGGCGATTCTCAATGCTTTGCTCCAATTTAGCCAAGATGCCATTTCACTGCTTGCGATGGCAGCCATACTCTGGTGGTTGCATTGGGGGGTGGTCCCAGTCTTGATGCTGACGGCCGTACCGTACTTCTTTGTCCGTCTGCAGCAATCCAACCGGCTGTTTGCCTGGGAGCGCGCACGAACACCCCTTGAACGGAAGGCCTGGTATGTCAATATGCTGCTGACCCAAGCCACTGCAGCGAAAGAAATCCGGCTGTTCGACCTCGGCCCACGGTTGCGGCAATGGTTCCACGACGCGCGATCGGTGCTGCGTCGGGAACGCATCATGTTAGAGCGCCGGCGGGCGCTCGCGGGTCTTGCCGGGCAGGTCATCGGCGTGGTCGGTGTGTTCGGCGTCTATAGTTTCGTGGCATTCCGGACCTTTCAGGGGCTGCTCACCGTGGGCGACCTTGTCATGTTTTTCCAGGCGGTGCAGCGGGCCTCCGGATTCCTGGAGAGTTTAGGGCAGAGTGTGTCAAACCTCTATGAGAGCAATCTGTTCCTGACCACATTGCGTGAATTCTTAGGTATTCAGTCCCGGTTGCCGGAATCAGCACATCCGAAGCGGTTTCCTCAACCAATCAAACAGGGGATTACGTTCGATCATGTGTCATTCCAATACCCGCAAGAAGAGCGTGTGGCGATCCGGGAGTTCACCTTTACGATCGGACCTGGCGAACATGTCGCATTCGTTGGAGCCAATGGGGCGGGAAAGACGACACTGGTGAAGCTTCTGTGCCGGCTGTACGATCCGTCAGAGGGGCGCATCATGGTCGATGGTGAAGATCTTCGGAACTATCCCCTTGCCGAGGTACGTGACGCCGTCAGCGGGATCTTTCAGGACTTCGTGAAGTTTCAGTTCTCCGCAAAAGACAACATCTCGTTGGGCGTTAGATCGCCTGCTGTCGACCTTTTCGCCGTCACGCAGGCAGCCAAGCGGGCTGGGATCCATGAGGTCATCGAGCGCTTGCCGAAGGGGTACGACTCACTGCTCGGCAAACTCTTCGACGGCGGACATGAACTGAGCATCGGCGAATGGCAAAAAGTGGCGCTTGCCAGGGCCATCCTTCGCGATTCTCAGATCCTCATTCTCGACGAGCCCACCAGCGCAATGGATGCCAAGGCAGAAGCGGAATTGTTCGACCGATTTCACGAACTCGCCCAGGGGCATATGGCGATTTTGATCAGCCATCGGCTTTCTACTGTCAGAATGGCCGATTGTATTTTTGTCATCGATCAGGGCCAGATTGTGGAACGGGGAACCCATGACGAGTTGATGCGGCACCAGGGGCTCTATGCCACGCTTTTCCTCACCCAAGCCCAGCATTATCAATAGCTGCGACAGCTGGCTTTCGATAAGCAGCTGGGCTTGACCGCCGTGAATGAATCCTTGGTCCATTATAGACCCAAAGTGTGGCACTCTTATGGTGGAGGCTGCTTACTCAGAGAACAGGCGCACACGAACTGTCCCATTGCATCTTCCCGGATTGCACCCCGAGCTTACGGAACGGCGCGAGATCCCCACGGGCACGATCGTTCAGTGAGCCGAAAAAACACTTCATCAAGACGTTCTCGTCGCTCAACGGACAGCCGAACACACTCGTTCTGAACCGGCGCGATAGCAGCAAGAAACAGCGCACATACTGGTCAGATCTACGGAGGCGTTGCGCTTCTGAAAAAAGCATAGGAGGAGAACAAAAGCTCTACGAGGAATACCGCCCCAAATTTTTGGAAACGCATTCCCCTGGATCGCTCACAAGCACAGGTTGTGCAGAGTGTCTGCAAGCCCTTCTGTGGTCCACTCGCTCCGCTTGCAGTCACTGCGATGAAGAGAACTGAAGTGGTCGGGGACATATCCGCTTACTCCCCTTTGGCAGGGGCGCGATTAGATCAGGAATCAGCGATGATTCAGCACTTGGCCAGATGAAAGCCTACATCACCAAGTTGGCGAAGTAACAACCGTCCGTCTCTTGACATCCGATCTACCGCGAGGAATACCACCACAACTGAAACTGGGGAGATACGTGACGACATCATCTAGGCAACAGGGGCCGCTACTTTGCAGGGTTTCAACAATAGCTGCTTCTATATCCCTCTTGGCTGAAAACCTCCCATGGAAGTGAGGTGCAGTTGTGCGGCGATGATGACAGGAATACGCCGCGGGAGATACCTAGGAATGTCCCTGGAGAGGTTGCATGGGCAGTGGAGCAGGAGGCCATCCGGCCCACACCGCCATCTTGCTCCACATTGAGTCCCTCCGGCCAGGAGGGTTTCCACTCCGTACTCCTCACCGCGATGCGCTGACACCACTGGTGATTCCCTGAAGATCGGCTTCAGATTTCGTCTGGTTGGTGTTGGCCACTGCGAAGGGTTCCACCTTCATGGGTTTCAGTCCTGTACGGTCAGCATCTTCGCCACTTTTCCCGAGCCATATTCGATTTTGACGACAAGGGCTCTCCCCCTCGCAGACTGAGCCGCAACTGCACCACACGAGTATCCGGCGTAGAGCGCCGCCTCGTGATCCACCGCTTGCGCACGAGATCATCGATCACCTCCGTCAATGTCGGTGGCCGTATGCAGAATGCCGCAGCGGTCTTCGTCATGTTGGTTTCCCTATGACGATGCAGGTGCAGCAATACACCGGCTTGGAGCGGTGTCACACCGATCAGCTCGAGACATCGCCTGAACTGACCGTGCAATCGCAGCATCCGCTCCAAGGTGGTCTGACCCTCATGGCCGTTCTCCATGGCTCGTTCCGTCGTCGCAGACAACCTGATTCCCGAAACCGGTATGGTCTTCCTATACAAAAGGCCCGACTCCGTCCGGAGCCAAGCCTTTTAGATTCCGCTATAGTCGCACTGAAGTAGGAGGTACCCTAATCTTGGCGTAAGAAGTGACCTACGAAGCCGCCAAGAAGCGAGCCGAACCGTACACAAAGATTATAGGAGAGCTACCGGAGATGAGACGAGACACGGTAGCGTTAGTGAGAAAGACTCTGGCTGAGACTCGGCGAGCGTACGTGCTCGTCAACCATCGGTCAGAAGGTAATGCGCCGTGGACAATTCGAGTACTCACAGACCAACTGATGAGCGGGGGCTGAAAGATAAACGATGATCGACGATCTAGCGGAGGTAAATTCTAGGAGTGTTGCGAACGAAGGCGCAAGAGCCAGTTGATTCAGTCCGTGTCCAAACGGTCTCCATTCCAGCTAGCGACCTTCTTTCCGGTCTGCCAATGGATCAGATCAAACGATACGGCTCTGTTTGCTCCCTTGGCGAAGAAGCAGTTCACGGTCCTGGCAAACTCTTGTTGAGTGTCAATCGGCACAGTAAAAAACGCAGGACCAACAGTTACCTTGATGCTTGATCCCTTGGCATTCAGGTCAGACAACACATCGAGTTCCTTGGCTTGTTCTAACTTTCCTTTACAGATGTCATAGTGCGCCTTCGCGACGTTCTCATCCGGTGCTTGCTTTTCAGGGGATTGCTGGGCAACGAAAACTGAAACCACAAATATCAACCCGAACACGATAAGGAGTCGCCGCAGAAGCCTCAGGCGTCCATCGAGGCGTGCCTTCTCGTCGACTTGTTTGCGTGCTTCAGGCGAGAGCTT
>DATDFW010000504.1:0-3823 GCA_036522375.1 Nitrospiraceae bacterium | reverse complement strand
GACCGGTTCATAACCTGGCCCGTCGGATTGTTGGGATTACACACAAACACGGCCTCAAATCTCGACCGCTTGGCAGAAAACTGCCGTAACATCTCTTGCCATGGAGGGCGAAAACGTTCCTCTCGTGCCGCATGAACATATCGGACCGAACTCCCTGCATCCAGCAGCGCTCGCGCATACTCCTCAAAGGTGGGACCCAAAATGAGCGCCGATTTGATGGCAAGCGCGCGGGGCAACAGATGGATCAGTTCAGTCGATCCGTTACCGACCAGGATCATGTCCGGATCAACACCGCACTGTTGTGCCAATACTTCCCTGAGTTGCCAACAATCGGGATCCGGATAGTGCCTGATCTGCTTCAATGCCAAACGAATCGAGCGGAGCCCAATTGCGGGAGGACCCAGCGGATTGATGTTGGCGCTAAAATCCACAATCTGATCGACGGGTATTCGTCGTTCCCGAGCAGCTTTATAGATATTCCCACCGTGAATGGGTTGCGTCATTCCGCCACCATCAGAAGACATCCAATGCTCAAGATGGCACCTGCGAGACTTGTCCAGAGCATCAGCGCGACCGCCATGCCGATGTGCGCCCTCGTCAGAGGCTGATCCGGATCGCCAAGAAATGGACGCTCGATAGGAAGGCCTTCATAGTAATTGATTCCGCCCAACTGCACCCCAAGCGCACCGGCCATAGCCGCTTCCGGGTGTCCGCTGTTGGGGCTTGGATGGCATCCACCGTCACGCAGCAGGATCTGCCATGTGTGCTGCATCGCGGACCATGACCGGGAGACAACCCCCGTGGATAGAACCAGCAAGCATGCGGTGATACGAGCCGGAAGAAAATTTGCCAGGTCATCCAAGCGTGCCGACGCCCAGCCAAACCACCGGTATCGATCATCCAAATGACCGATCATCGAGTCCAATGTGCTGATTGCCTTATAGGCCAGTGCCAAAGGCGCTCCTCCGATGGTCAAATAGATCAAGGGCGCAATAATGCCGTCTGCTGTGCTTTCTGCAATCGTTTCCACCGTCGCGCGGATAATATCAGATTCCGTCATCTCCTTCGTATCGCGCCCGACGATCTGAGCAACTGCGGCCCGGGATTCCGCCAACGAATCGGATTGGAGAGCCCGTTGCACAGCCATGACATGGTTCATAAGATCGCGGGCTGCGAGTGTGGTCCAGGCCAGCAGCACGATGACCAGGCTTCCCCATAAGGAATCAACCGAGTTGGCAATCCAGATGAACAACGCCCCTCCCGCATAAGCTCCGACTGGCAAGGCAACCGCCAACAACACGCCTGCCGTCTGTTGCTTGGCGGGAGATAGAAGGAGTTGATGGACGTACCGATCGCACCAGTTGATGAGAATTCCCATCCATCGCACCGGGTGAGGAAACCAGCGCGGATCACCAATTGCCGCATCCAAGACGCAGGCTATCGCCAATTCGCCTCCGGTCATCGGAAAAGCACCACGGGAACGATCAAGACAAAGAGAATCTCCGCAACTTCGTTTGTCGCTCCGAGCAAGTCACCCGTGACCCCTCCGAACATGCGGTGGAACCAGGCTGTAGAAAGACGGACAAACGCGGTGCCAACGAGGAGACAGCACAACGCAGTCCATGGTCCTAATAGGAGTGTCAAGGCAAATCCCGCCGTGACAGTAGCTACGCACAGGTGCTTCCAGGACAGATGTGCGAGGAATGGTTGGGCCAATCCTCCTTGCGACCGTGCAGAGGTGACATGGAAGGCCCCGACCACCATTGCCCATCGACCGACTACCGGCATGCCCATCAACAACGCCAGATGCTCGCCTGCCGGCAACGTATTGAGCCCGGCAAATCGTAGGGCGAGTGCGAGGAACAGCCCCGTGGCGCCGAGTGCTCCGATATGTGGGTCCCGCATGATAGCCAGACGAGCCTCAGCCGTTCGCCCACCAGCCAGACCGTCCACCATATCGGCCAGACCATCCTGGTGAAGCCCTCGTGTGATTCCGATCAGCAGAAGCATCAATACCAGACTCGTGACCTCGGTGGGGAAGACATGCGTCAGCAACAAATCTGCCGTAACCAGCAGTGCACCAAGAAGACAGCCCACCAGTGGATACCAAGTCATGGAGGCAGCCAACTCCTCCGGCTTGGCATCGTGGATCGAACGACTGAGGGGAACCACTGTGAGAAACTGCCAGGCGAACAGAAACGTTCGCAGCACCGCGGTCACGTATTGCGCTCCGAGACACCCGCCTCATCGAATGTGGCCATCTCTCTGAAAATCTTGATCGCGGCAAAGACCAGACCCATGCCGAGACAGGCGCCCGTGCCCTCCCCAAGGCGAAGATCGAGATCGAAGAGCGGCTTTAATCCAAGGTGATCCAATATCGCTTGATGGCCTTGTTCGACCGACCGGTGGGACGCCATGAGATAGTCTCTGCAGCGCGGTTGCAGACCGACAGCAATTAATGCGGCCGCCCCAGCGATGAATCCGTCCAACACCACCGGGATGCGAGCCGCCGCTCCGCCAAGTATCAGACCGGCTAACCCGGCAATTTCGAGCCCACCCACTTTGGCGACTACCTCCATCGCATTCGTCGAATCTAGCCTGTGGAAATCGAGAGCACGTCGGATCACATCGATTTTGTGTGCATGACTGGCATCATCAATCCCTGTTCCTCGTCCTGTCACTTCGGAGACCAGTCGGTGCGTCATCACAGCGGTAATTGCCGAACTGGCGGTCGTATTGCCAATCCCCATTTCGCCCGTCCCGATCAAGCCGATGCCCTGCTGCGCAGCCTCGGTGGCCAGTTCGATTCCTACTTGTAGTGCTTGCTCAGCCTGCATGGGGCTCATCGCCGATTCCACCAACAGATTCTTTGTTCCTGGCATCACCTTCCTATGAATGAGTCCTGGGGCCAGTTCAAAGTCGAAGGCCACACCGATGTCCACGACGCGAACCTCCACATCGACATGGCGCGCCAGCACATTGACCCCCGCGCCACCACGCAAGAAATTCAAGACCATCTGCGGAGTTACCGCCGAGGGATAGGCGCTCACCCCTTCCACCGTCACTCCATGATCAGCCGCGAAGGTAAAGACGACTCCACGCGGGACCTTTGGCTTCATCTCACCTGTGATCATGATGTAGCGGGCTGCCAATTCTTCAAGTCGACCCAGGCTGCCGATCGGCTTCGTCAAGTGATCAAGGCGCGCTTGGGCTTGTACCAAGAGACCAGGGTCGGTCGGTTGGATCCGGTTAATGGTTTCATGAGAGAGCATACGCGACAGTCCCCTTACTTCACACGCATGGGAATACCGCTGATCGTCAGATAGACTTCATCTGCTTCTGATGCCACCTGTTGATTGACTTTCCCCGCCAGATCGCGAAACACCCGGACAGTCTTTGTCGCAGGCACAAGCCCCAAGCCCAATTCATTGCTCACAACCACCACGCGTGCACCCGTCGCTCGGATGGCTTGAAGCATAGCTGTCATTCCTTCAAATCCGGCAATTTCCTGTAGGCGTGCCCCCTGTAGATTGCTCAACCATAGAGTGAGACAATCGATCACAATTGTCTGATAATTCTTACCATTCTCGATGAGCCACTTGACAATGTCTATGGGGACTTCCGCCGTGATCCAGTCAGCAGAGCGTGTAGCTTGATGTCGCTCAATCCGTGCTTTCATCTCCCGATCCAGCGCCTGACCTGTTGCCACAAAGGCCCTTGGTCCAACCTGACCGGCCAGATCGAGTGCCGCCTGGCTCTTGCCGGACGCTGCACCACCGAGTACGAGAATCAGCTTTCCCCGTCCCTTACGAACCTTCGTCAT
>DATDFW010000503.1:0-2823 GCA_036522375.1 Nitrospiraceae bacterium | reverse complement strand
GGATGAGTTTGGTAATTCGCGGCACTAGGTAGACGCCTAGTTGGGTAAAGAATTCTATTGTCTAACTTCTTCCGCACATAGGCCTGCTTCCCGGATCATCTGTGCCAAGTTAGAAGTGTTTGAGGGGATGATTGTAGAAGGGAACGTTAAAGACCGCGACATTCGGATGCTGGAATTCAAGGCGCCTTTCTCTCACGGGAAACGAGCGATCTCCGATAGCCAGCAATTGCTGCTTATTCAGCAGCAGGTCTCGTTTGTCATAGACAGACCATTCGTATTCGCGCGTCATGCCGAGGGCATCGACCGGACAGGCTTCGACGCACATGCCGCAAAATAGGCAACGGGTCATGTCCATGTAATATTCTTTTGAGTAACGCTTCGTCGGTTCACCCGGCACTTCCGCGCTAACTACGCTGATTACCCGTGACGGGCAAGCAGCCTCGCACAGATCGCATCCGACACATTTTTCTGTCCCATCGTCGTATCGCAACAGAGCTAGCATGCCGCGATAGTTGTCCGAGAGCGTCCGTTTTTCATGTGGGTATTGGATGGTGATCGGCTTGTAATGTAGGAGATGTGACAACGTCGTTTTCATGCCGACAAAGATTTCATAAAACATGATGCTCTTGAGCCACTCTTTAAACTTCATGGTTTGGCTCCGTCCCAAGGCACGGGTCGACCTCCAAATGGGTCGTCACTCCTCATGCCGGCTTCTGATGTTGGGCCTCCTCTTGATCCGCTGCGACATGGATCCGTCCCTCACGGCACTGTTCGCACTGGCATTCGGCAGGGTTCCCCGTACACTCGCCCGCTTCAAGCGCGTCGTCATTGGGTTGTAAGAAGTACTCGTGACCGCTCATCGATTCCCTCTTGTCCAGCACGGAGGCGCCTGTGTTCTTGCCCTGTTGGTCTGCGGATTCATCAGCTCTGGCCGCGCCAGCCCCCTGTCTCCCGCCCCCGCGTCTCCACGAAGGTCTTAAATCGTGTCAGATCTCGTCGTACATGCGAAGACACCATGCCGAACGCATCTCCGAGATGCTCCACCACGCCCTCCGGGTCATAGGCCAACTGCAGCAGGACCTTGGATCGGTCATCCGAGAGACGATGGAAGGACACGACGCCCCCGTTGATGGCGCCGCCGCGACTCCGCCAGGCGATGCGCTGGTTCGGTGTCTGCTCGGTGATCTCCGCGTCCCACTCCTTTTCCTTGCCTGCGATCTCGGCCTTCCAATGGAACCGTCTGTCACCCAGCTTCTGGACGGCTTTCACCCCTTCCATGAAGTGGGGAAAGTCCTCAAACTGCGTCCATTGCGTGTAGGCTGTCCGCACCGGTACGTTGACATCGATGGATGTGACAAAAAAGGTCGACATGTGGTGTGCCTCCCGACGGTCCCGTGTCCTATTCCATCTATTTGGTGGCCGGGCGGATCGACAGCGCATGATGCCCTTCGGCCATTCGGGTCACTTTCGCCTCAATCCACTCTCCGGGGCCAAACTCTTTGGTGAGCCGGGTGGATTGATCGACGTGCAAACTCACTTGTTTGCCGTCGCTGCGCTTGATCAGATAATGATGATCCCCTTCCATGCCTAACACTTCACCCTGTATCGTATGAACCCCCTTGCGGACCTCAGGGTCTTGCTTGAAGAGGCCCGGAAGACTGCCTTTCCGCGCAGCATTTTGTTGTTCCGCCTTGGTTTCATCCGTGACTAACGAATTCTCAATTGCCATCGTGGCAGGGGAGAGCCCGAGCCCCATTGAGAACGCACAGATGAGAATCCCGGCAACTTTAGGTAGCTGTGCCATACGAATCTTCCTTGGTGAAGGTGGATTACAAAAATGCAGTATGACCCCCAGGACATGAGCCGAATCGGGCTCTGGAGAATGGGACATTTTCCGCATTACTGGACTAGGCGGCTTTGTGGGGCATATCGCTTCTTGGCTCGCTCGCATGATCAGTCGGCTCCGTGATCTTAGTGAGGATGTGGTTTGTGGAATGAGACGACAGATGGGATTGCCGGCAGATGTCTGCCGTTGACACAATTCCATGAAGAATCCCACGCTGATCCACGACCGGAATGCGATGCATTTGATTCTCCTCCATCAGGACAGCAGCCCGCTGAATATCCTCGTCCGGTTGGCATGCGATCATGATGGTCGTCATACATTTCTGAACCGGCACCGCTTGAGGATGTTGGTTCATAGCGACCACGCCCAGGCACAGGTCGCGATCGGTCACGAGTCCGACCAACTTATGGTCGGTTGGTGACTTCACCACAGGCACGATGTCGACATTCAACTCTCTCATAATGCGGGCAGCCTGAATCGATGCATCTTCAGGGAGGCACCAGATCGGATTGGCAGTCATCACCTCTTGAATTTTCATTTCAGACCTCCCCCTATTAGCTTCAGTAGCACTTCAATGTGAATGCTGCCGTGAACGAAAGGTCATCTGTAAACTCCAGCAAAAACAGTACCATTCAAGGCGTAAATGCAAGATATTGAAACACCGCAGGGAATAGGAACCAGCGAATATACGGCATGCGTATGCAAAGACAGGTTGTCTCCATGGAGACAACCTGTCTTTGCTCGCATGCTCGGACGAGCAGCCTCGACTCACATGGTTAGGCTCCGCACGTAATGTTGAGAGGGCATGAGTCAGAAGAGATGACGGAAGCTTGAACGACCAGGTGAAAGCGGCGTTGATCCTTTATTAAATTTTCATTTGAAGGTCTTGCTCAGAGATACCAAGACCCTGCCTCTTTCGAAGTAGTTCCTTCGTGTCTTTCGTTATGGATCATGTTGCCGATAATCTTCTTAATAGA
>DATDFW010000502.1:0-6439 GCA_036522375.1 Nitrospiraceae bacterium | reverse complement strand
TCATGCATCGCCCAATATCGACCCTGGGCTCCCGCACAGCGAGCCGCCACCGCTGCCTCAACTCCAACTCCCTGGTCCGACCGAGGATAATCCCGGTAGACAAACCGCACTTTGCCTGTCTCGATGTATTTGGACAGCAAGCGAGGCCAGGTCTCCCTGAAAAATTTTCCACAGTACCCGCAGGTAAAGTCAGAATATTCGAGTAGGGTGATTGGCGCGTCGGCACGTCCTCTCATTCGTCCATCATCCGTCACCGCCCCTCCAGCGGCCTCGGCTAGTTGAACGAGAGCCAGCAGCGATGCACCGGCAACTGTGTGAAACCACCCTCTGCCGATCATGTGCGGGAGATGCGCTTTGCTTTCATGCGCTCCAACAATCCGACCATAAGGAGCGGCCAAACGACCGTGGCATCGCTCAATACTTCGGCAAAGCGACCGCCTTCATCAGGCGGCACAAACTTCCCCCATGAGATGCCTTCTTGATAGGTACAGCCGCTCAACCCGCCCCAATAATCCGGTTCCGGACAGATGCGCACACCATACCGGAATCGAGGTGGCGGTATCGTGAGACCGAGCCGGGTATTACTGATCTCGATGTAGGGGCCGACCTGTTGCGCCCAATTGCGGGGCACTCCTCCGCCAATCGTAAAGATCCCAAGCCGCTTGGCCGAGACGACCCGGCCCGCATAACTGTTGAGATCGAGGTAGGGATTGAACGAAGGACAGGAACGATGAACCGCCCGCAGCACATCAAGATCGCTGCCTCCGTTTACCTGCGCGCGAGCCTGATCGAGGGCTCGGCTCATAGCCCAGGTTCCCACATCGAGGCCCATCTCGGAATCGGTAAAGGCGGGGATGAAGATCGGGACTTTTTTCACATATGCACTTTTGAGAATACCCGCTCCATCATACTCTTCCGCGAGCGTCTTCCCTATTTCACGCGTGAACATCTCGGAGGACAGAGTCTGGTCGTGACCGATCCGCTTCATCGTGCGTGAGACCACATGCTCAACGTAATTTAGATTCGCCTCCATCTCCAGCGTGTCGTAGACCCGATTGTAGCCCTTCTTGAACAATTCTTGATCGGACATCGATGGATGATGCCGATAGTGTGTTTTGCCGACCGACTCACTCAGCCCATGGGCGATCAACGCACCGGTCGAGACGATACCTTGCACCATCCCGTGATCGATCATTGCAGTGATGATCTTACCCATTTTCGCAATGGTCATCGCGCCTGCCAGCGTCAACACGACGAAGCAGTCGGGATCCTCGATCATCGCCCAGAGTACTTCGTAGGCTTCCCCCAAGCGCCGACCCTCAAAGGCGGTCTTTCGCATCGCGGTCAGCAGGTCGTCGAAGGACCCGATCTGTTCCGGGTCGAGAGGCTCAAGCGCTTCGAGGCCATCTTGCGCCCCATCGTGAAATTCCCGTGAACCCATAAAAAGTGTCTTCTTTCGATAGAAGTGTACGGAGGAACGGCGCATTCTTTATACACAACCAACAATAGAGGCGTCAACGAAGTTGGACCTGGAAATCTCCGACTTAAATTGGCTCCGCGAGTATGCAGGACCTATTCATCAAAACACAAAAGATACTCGAGCAGGTCGGCACAAGTGACGTGAGAGTAAAAACTATCTGAAAGAAGATACTGCATAGACATCTTAGAGGGGCCCCCGCTTAGAATGTGGACAGGCCTTATAAGTCAGGAGGGATAGATGAAGACCGCGGTGAGCCAAACGGGTCGTGGCCGAGGGCCACGGTGGAACGGAACGGTGAACAGAAGTTGGCGCTGCACAACGCCTTATTCATGCAGGGCTTGTGGAGTTCTATGCGGCATAGCCAGTCAAGGACAAAACATAACCTTCCGCAATTAAGCAGTGCAGTACACCAGATCATGCCGCTTTCTCCACAACCTTGTCGTCTGTCGGGCCAGCTAATGGCAGACGGATGAAGAAGGTCGTTCCCTTGCCGACTTCGCTTTCCATCTTAATGGTCCCGCCATGTTTGTCCACCACAACAGACCGTGCGATGGCTAGCCCTTGACCCGTTCCTTTCCCGACGTCTTTCGTTGTAAAAAAAGGATCGAATATCCTATGGCGTATTGCTTCCGGAACCCCTCCCCCTGTATCCGCAATGCGGATCTCGGCAGAATCGTCCGCGTGCTTGGTCGAAATAGTGATCGTACCCTTCTTCCCGGTGCCCTTGACAGCATCTGTGATCGCGTGGGTCGCATTAATGATCATGTTCAGTATGACCTGATTAATTTCCCCTACGAGACAGAGCACAGGTGGTAGCGATGGGTCCAAGTTAGTCTTGAGGTCGGCCACGTACTTCCATTCGTTACGTGCGACAATAACTGTGCTCTCAATGGCTTTATTGAGGTCAACCCTAGCCTTCTCGTGGCTTCCCGGATGCTCAAATTCTTTCATGGCTCGTACGATTGTCGCCACCCGCTTGATCCCCTCAACTGTCTGTGCAAAGGCTTTGGGAGTTTCATCGCTTAGAAAGTCGAGATCGACCTGCTGTAACTCCGCTTCACAAGTTTCAATAAGCTCCGGGGGGAGACTGTATCCGGATTTTGCGACTGCCAGGATCTCACGATACCGTTTGAGTGCGGCGTGAAGGTCGGCAAAGGAATCTGACAGGAACTGGACGTTGTCGCCCACGAACTGGATGGGGGTATTGATTTCATGCGCGATTCCGGCCGCAAGTTGCCCGATCGACTCCAGTTTTTGGGCTTGCGACAACTCATGCTCCAGAACTAGCCGCCCCGTGATGTCCTCTCCCATAAAGATGTAACCCACGCCCCAATTGTCACGGAGCGGCGACACGGTCATTTTCACGAACGCCTTTTTCCCTTCCCCAAGAATGACCTCAATTCTGTCGAGCCGAACCACCTGGAGTGTGTCTCCTGCCTGTCGCATGGCCCTCAGCACCTCTCTCCAATTCCACTGGATGTGAAGCCTTGCAAAAGGCTGACCTATCGCTTCGCCGAACGGGATCCCGAACAGCCTTTCCGCACGGGCAGTCCATTCCCTCACAGCCCCCTGCCCGTTGACGCTGATGAAGAATGCTTCGACTGCTGCGAGAATGCCGGCCCTTTCTCGTGCAACCTGTTCGGCTCGGTCTTTAGCCTCCTTCATCTCTAGTCCCATGTGTTTTCGCTCAATCGCGTATCGGATCGATCGTGTCAGCAGATGGCCATTGACCTGGCCTTTAACCATATAGTCTTGGGCACCATGCCGCACTGTCTCAATCGCCAAAAGTTCATCCGTTAGTCCGCTCAATATGACGATAGGCAAGGTCGGAAAGGCCGACAGTATTCGCTTCACCGTGTCGAGACCAAAGGTGTCGACAAGAGACAGATCCAATAACACGATATCGAAGGGCTCCTCACTCAATCGACAGAGTGCGTCACTGAGCTTGTTCACGTGAACCATAAAAAAGTCGTTAGGGCTAACCTCTCGGATCAGCTCTTGTGTGAGAAGAGCGTCATCCCCATTGTCTTCCACGAGCAGCACTTTGGTCAGTGCCGTGCCAGGTTCACCGGAGGTTGGAATGTTCAATGACATGGGGTTGTATCGACTGTCCTGGTTTTGGATACTAAACCCGTGAAAAGCGCACGAATGGTAATAACGTACGCCTCGACTTCCTGCCGTTAGTCTATCTTCTCGGATTTTGCTGCTAAATCTTGAAGACTTGCTCGGGGGGCTGCACTTCCTTCATCTCCATGGAAGACACCCATGGAGTTCGTACGCGGCAATTTTCACTTGATGGCGTGTGTGTCAACGAGCAGAAACTCGAAATCCATGGGGTGACCTTCGTCCAAGGCATCATCGACGGGAGAGGAAGGCCGGTCCGTCATTGATATGAATATGTCGAATCGACGGGCGATGCCACGTCTTCGGATGCAATTCCCCACCCCATTTTCGGTTTCCTCGACACTGCAAGGGTTGGGCGTCCTGCTGGATCTGTCTATAGGCGGATGTCGCATTGAAAGCCGAGCCACCGTCGAACCGGGCATCTCGTTGGGACTGCATATCTACGCCCCAGACCTTGCATAGCCGGGTTATGGTTGAGGCGGCAACTTTACAGTGGATAAGCGGCCAGACCTTCGGCGTGGCATTCTTTCAAGTCACGGACAATGAGCAGCAGCGGTTGAGAAAGGTCAGAATGGTGTCAAATGGCTCTATTAAGCCGTAAAGACATCATTCCGAATATAGAGAGTGGAGGGGTAGTGCTGTCTAGTGGAGGCTGCCTAGGCTACCAATGAAACACGCCTAGTTGTTAGGGGTGATACTGAATGTGTCGCTGGTTGTAAGTGCAAAAGGGCAGCGTCCGATTTTCGTTTGGCGTGGACGTTTCCATGCGCGCGTCCTCCGTAAGTGCGGGTGGCTGCCTGCGGGTATCTGACTGAAAAAGAGGCTGAATAATGATGACGACTGGCACCCTTCACGCACCATGCTCCACGATGGCACAGATTAAAGTCCTGTTACAGCTCCTGAGTCCTCAGACGATTCAAAAAACATCGAACTTGTCGGAATGGTGTCCGCCAGAGTTCCGGATGGACTTCACTGTGTGCAATCCGGAATAGACGATTGTCTTGAGCAAGCCTCCTAGAAGGGATTTGCAGACGATGATCGATCGCTGGCTCCCTCAGTTTGGACGTGATGCTGAAGGGCCGGGAAGCCGAAAAGCTCGGGCCGGTTAAGGAACAATGGCGACGCCAGGGATGAGACGACGGTGGCGCCGGCATCTAAGGGATGGAGGACAACATGAAACGAATTCTCCTCGTCGAAGATAATCTTGGAGACGCCAGACTCGCCGAGGAGCTACTGGCTGAATCACCGGACTTCGAAGTGCATGTCACCTGTGTCGGTCGCCTATCTGATGCCGAAGACGCACTATTGAAACAGCCCGTCGATCTTGTTCTCTTGGATTTGTCCCTGCCGGACAGCCAGGGTCTAGAAGGCCTTCGCCAGCTGCAATCCATATCGCAGAACGCCCCGATCATCGTACTGAGTGGGTCGAGCGACAAGGCATTAGCACTCGATGCATTGAAACATGGGGCACAGGACTATCTGATTAAAGGGACGATGAATGCCGAAGCCTTGACCCGCGTCATTCAATATTCCATTGAACGGAAGGCCACAGAGGTACGTTATCGTTCCCTTGTCTCGAATATCCCGGGTGTCGTGTACCGCTGTCAAAGCGATCCAGACTGGTCCATGGTGTATGTCAGTAATCAATTTGGATCGCTGACAGGATATTCACCAGATGAGTTTGTGACCGAACGGTCATGTCACTACGCGGAACTCGTCCATCCGGACGATCTCGAACCCACCACAGAGAAGATCCTGGGGGCAGTGTCTCGAAAGCAGCCGTATTCCGTCGAATATCGAATTATGCACAGGGATGTGACGATTCGGTGGGTGCTCGATCGGGGACAAGGCATCGGAAGAATTACCGAAGGCTTTCCCTCCCGGGATGGAGTGTTGTTTGACATCACCGAACAAAAGCGCCTGGAGGAAAAGGTCAAGAAAGCCGACCAACAACTCAGGAAAGCCAGGCAGTTTTCCGCGATGGGGAATTTGGCGGGAGGGATCGCCCACGACTTTAATAATTTGATTACTGCAATCAACGGATTTGCAGAACTCACACTCAGGGAGTTGGCGCCGGATAGTCGGTCGCACGCGAACGTGGCCCAAATCCGACGGGCGAGTATGCGAGCCATGACGATTACCCGACAGCTTCTTGCGATAGGACAGGGAGATGAGCAGGAGCCGACCCTCGTTGATGTGAATCTCATGGTTGCTGAAATGGAGCGCTTGATGCGATTGGTGGTTGGGTCGCACCGACGAATTGAGATTGTGACGGAACAGTGTCTGGGGCGCGTGAAGGTCAATCCCGGGAAACTGGAACAGGCGCTGCTTGTCCTGGCGATGAATCTCTTCGAGGGACGGGGCGCTGAGGCACAACTGCAAATCGAAACCAGGTCATGGGATGTCAGCAAAGAGGACGCTGAGCTATTGGGGTTCGTGTTCGGTGGGCCCTATGTCGCGGTCACGCTTCGAGCCTTATCTCATACTGATCGGCACATCAATAATCGGCGCGCGCTTCGCCCAGTCGATCCAGGCAGTGAGCTGTCCAATGACGGGGGATTCGGTTTGACGTCGGTTCTGAAAATCGCTTTGGAGCACCAGGGACATTTTCTTGCGTCTCGAGACGAGACCGGTGTTCAAGAATACCAAATCCTCTTGCCCCTTGCGCAAATCCCCGATGGATCTTGGGCTTTCTGCGAGCCGGACCGCGGACAAGCGCGCCGGCCGGGAACCGAAACGGTGTTGGTGGTGGATGATGAAGAAAGTATACGCACGCTGGTCCGCCAATTATTGGAAGACCAGGGCTATCGTGTACTGGAAGCCTCGGGGGGATCG
>DATDFW010000501.1:0-13620 GCA_036522375.1 Nitrospiraceae bacterium | reverse complement strand
CCGCCCCCACCATGCCCATGCCCGCCCCCTCCGCCTCCTCGACCGCCTCCCCCATGATGCCCGCCTCCACCGAGCCCTTGAGGCGAAATCTGAGAGGGTATGTGTGGTACATGCTGAAAGGCCGGTGAATGGCGCTGATGTATCGTCGGAGGCACATGCGTTGTCCCAGGCGATGTGCCAGGTGCTGCCTGCGGCTGCTGTAAAAACTGCTGAAGGGCATGGGTTGACCGTGAGCCGGGAGTCGGAGTCTGGTGCGACATGGGCGGAGCAGCGCTTGGTGACGGCAGGAAGGGATTCAATTGGCGGACATCGTTCAACGATCACGATCCGGTGGAAGGCATCTGATGGATGGGGCCGGGTTGATTGCCGATGTGTGGTGGCGCTGTCGGTGTGCGATACGTAATTTCGTTCAACGTGCGTGGAGCCGTCTGCGATCCCGGCGCCGGTGTGATTTGATAGCTTGGCATGGTCGGTGGTCTCGTTCCCGGTGCAGGGGGAGCGGGTGGTTGTGGCGGAGAAGGCGGCTGTCTGGCAGTAATCACTTGTTGAGCCATTTGGACATGGGGGCTTGCGGGATATAAGCTCTGTGCGACGCTCAGGAGAGCCTGGGTCTGGGCCAATCCCATCCAGGAATATGGATAGAAAGCCGGCGAGACGAGTACCCAATTCGTCCAGGCTTGCGAGACCATGGCATTTGATTGCACCCGATTCAAGATGTCTTGCCGCTGCTGGGCTGCCTGCTGTGTCTGCTCTGCGGTAGAGGCTTGTGCCAAGGCCTGATTCGCTGCGTCGAGGTCTTGTTGGAGCTGGTCATTTTCCTGTCGTAGCGAGACGAGTTGATGACGGGCGTCTTCGTTCTCCCGCAAGGCCGCGATGGCCTGTTTCACTTCTTCCGTATCGATCTGGGCTACCAGATCTGTTCTGACCACGATCGTGTCCCCATCGAGTGTCGTGTTGGTCTCTTGCTCCAGGACAAGAACCAAGCCGGCCGTATAGGTGCGAACTTCGTCTTTTGTCACATCGAGACCATCCACGATGGTGACGCTTTCGAGATAGACAGCGACCTGTTCCAGGGCATTGCGTTTGGCCGTTTCGGTGGCCAGGCGAATGGCATCTTCCCTGGTATCACGGTCTCCCATCCGGTGTTCTCCTTGGGCGGTCACGACTCGGATCTCTGCCAGAGTGACTGACGGCCAGACAGACAACACGGCGAACAGGGCCATGAGTCTTAGGCTTCGCGATGGAATGTGAGGGAACGTCAGTTGGGCGGCAGTATGCGTAGAAGAGATTAGTGGCACGCCCTCACCTTTTGGATAGGACCGACGCACCAGGGGCCGATCCGTTGATAGCCGCACGTCTAATGTTAAGCATAGCACCGAAATTGACGGTTCTGCCAGGAGCGTCTCATTAGCATATATCCTGATAGTCGTGCTGGCGAGGTCTTGCCTCGCTTGCCTTGGCGGAAAACGCCATGATAGCGTAGAAGACTCCTTGGAATGGAAAGGACTGATTCGTGCTTATGTCGGTCAGCCTTGATCGTGGATGGTCAATTCGGGCTCTAACCATATCATTGTTCCTCCTCTGTGTACTTCCCCAGAGCGGGGTAACGGCTGCTGCATCGGCGACGGCAGAGCTCCCTGTCTCAATCGCGCCGACCGAACATGTGATTCTTTTCGTCCTCGAAGGCTTCGGACAAAATTCGCTGAAAGGCGGTACGATGCCGACCCTCAGCCGGTTGATTAAGGAAGGTGCTGTCACCTGGTCTGCGACGGCGGTGAAACCTGCGTTACGGCTGCCGACGATGGCATCGTTGATTACGGGGATGCCGGTCGAGAAACACGGCATTACCTGGAATACCTTTGAATTCAGCCGCGGCTACCCACGCGCCCCGAGCGTGTTCGACTATCTTGATTTAAGTGGAGGGCGGGACAGTGCAATCTTCCTCATGGACGAGTCGCTCTATCAGTTGGCGAGACCTGAGCCCTACACAGACTATCAGATGTGTGGTCCTCTGAAACCTGAGTGCAGCACAGATCGAATCGTGTCCTACATCCGTCAATACTTCAATAAAGCAAGCAGCGGCCATGGCTATGGGCACGCGATCCTCTCACTCCCGCATTTTCTGGTCGTGCATCTTCCTGAGGCAGGCCGAGTGGGTGCGTCCAAGGGCTGGACCTCGAAGGAGTACCGTCACGCCCTTCGCACGGTGGATACGGCCATACACTCTGTGTTGGATATCTATCAAGAGCAGGGGTTGACGAAGCGGACGACTGAGTTCGTGACGTCGCTCAGCCCCGAAGGCAGTGATGCAAACCAGGAATCGGCTAATGCAACCGTTCCGATGGTTCCGTGGATTGCCTCAGGGGTAGGGATTAAGCCTGGTCACGCGATTCACCAGCCGGTCTCAATTCTCGATACCGGTGCGACGGTGATGCGGACGTTGGGATTGCAGACACATACGGAATGGGACAGTCATGCTGTGGAAGAAATATTTCAGGCAGCCTTTGCTGCGGCTCCACAGGGGTCCAGCCTGCAATAGGTCGCATGATGCAAAATGTGGAATCGTACATCATCCGTTGTCTGGTAGGAGGATTGCTGGGTTTTGCGACGGTGGTTTCTCCGGTCATGGCCGGTCAGCCGGCTGCCTACACCCAGGAACATACGATTATCATCGATGCCACAGCGATTAATCCCCAGTCCTGGTGGCAAGTGCCCGGCATTACTCCGTCCATCTATGCATCGGATCCTGAGTCCATGGATGCCTATAAAACGACCGAGTCTCGCACCCTCAAGCTGAAACCGGGAAAATATAAATTCGGAAGCTTCACGTTTGATTTTCCGTTCACGGTGAACATGGAGGGCAAGGTGGAGTTTGCCCAGTCCCTCGACCAATGTGTGGAGGGACGAGGGACCCAGACTTTAACCATCCGTTGCAGCAGAACCTATCCACACAGCGGACAGCGCGATTACCAGTACCAGTAAGGGAGCGGCACCAATGGCTCAGGCGCTTGATGATCTGTTAGAAGCACTCGAGGATGTCGACGACGCGACCCGCGAGGAGGCTTCCAACGTTCTCGCTGAACGCGCTGATCCCACCACATTGGACGCGCTTGTCGGTGCCTGTGGGGACGAATATTGGGCTGTGCGGGCTCATGCTGGTCGGGGCGTGTCCAAGATCGGCGGAGCAAAAGCAGCGGAAGCCCTCATTGTCCTGTTTAACGACTCCGTCATGGAGGTGCGAAACGATGCCGTAGCAGCCATGGCCTCGATGGGAACCAGCGTCGTTGATCGCCTGATCACGGCATTGAAGGATGAGCGGTGGCGTGTCAGGGAACATGCTGCGAAAACCTGTGGAGTCATCAAGGATCGGAACGCGGTCGAGGCCCTCATACTCGTCTGTCGAGATCGCGATGGCGCCGTGAAGAGTGCGGTAGCGGAGGCCCTGGGTAAAATCGGGGATCCGAGAGGGATCCCAATCCTGATCAAACTGTTCCGCGATCCTTCGAAAACGGTGCGAGAAACAGCTGGGACCGCGCTCATCTCCATCGGCCAGCCTTCCGTCGATCCGCTGATCGAGTGTCTCAAGGATAAAGATTTTGTCGTCCGGTGCCACGCCGCCCGTGCACTCGGTGGGATGACCACCGACTATCAAATCGGCCGGACATGGGTGCGGGACTCTAAAGTCGTCGATGTGTTGATTGCGGCGCTGAAAGATCCCGATCGGGCCGTCCGCGAAGATGCTACGATAGCCTTGGGCCAGATCGGCGATCCACGGGCCATTGATGCCTTGATCGAGGCGATGAAGGATGGCGTGGTGAAGCGCCATGCCATTACATCGCTCGGTATGATCGGCGATCCACGTGCGTTGCCTCCGGTGCTGGATGCATTGAGGGGAAAGGGGATTCGGCAAGATGGGACCCCGACTCCCGGCTGTATTGTCAGTGAAGACGCGTTTATCAAGGAAGCGGCGGCGACGGCTCTCGGCCAGTTCCGTGATCCGCGCGTCATTCCCGACTTGATCATGCTGCTGAAGGACGGTGTGTTGCGCGAGAAGGCCAGTGCCGCTTTGGCCACCATCGGTGATACGGCAATCGAGCCGTTGATTGCGTTTCTCTACGATCCGAAAGCGTCAGAAGTCGTCGCAGAAGGGGAGCGTGTGCTCTCCTATGCGTCGGTCCGACTGACGGCGAAAGACGCCTTGCGGCAATTGGCGCTTGAAACACTCGAAAAATTAGGGTGGATGCCGGCGCCGGAAGATATCACCGTCAATTCGAGTGTCGTCGACAATGCCAGGGTGGACATGCCTCTCGGCGACTCAGGCCGATTTGGTCCTTCAGGTGATTTTGCTCAAAACGGTTAACAGGGTCGAGCAGGCTTCTGAGGTCTGGCATGGCTGACGCGGTAGCCGAACAGATCGCAGCTCTCAATGATGAAGATTGGGCAATTCGCGAAGAGGCTGCCATGATGCTTGGCACGCTTCGGGATCCGCGGGCGGTGGTGCCGTTGGTATCCGTGCTTCGTGACGGCGATCGCGCGGTTCGCGATGCAGCTATCGGGGCTCTCTTGGCCATCGGAGAGCCCGCTGTGACGACACTGGGTGCCTGCCTCTCCGATCCAACGCTCACGGTTCAGGAGTTGGCCTCGTCGGTGTTGGCTCGCATTGCCGATGCACGAGTTCTTACCCCGCTGATCACCGCGCTCGCGAGTCCTGACTGGATTGTGCGGATGCATGCGGCCAAGGCGCTGGGTCGAATTAAAGACGCTGAGGCTGTACGGCCGCTGGTGCCGCTGTTACAGGATAAGGTGAAAGCCGTGCGCGAGGAGACGTCGACTGCCCTCGCTGCCATTGGAGAGGCGGCGCTCTCGTCATTGCTCCGCGCATTGAGCCATGAGGAATGGCTGGTACGGCTGCATGCGGTAGAAGCCTTGGGGAAAACGCGGTCGCCTGAGGCTGTGGATCCTTTGTTGTCCGTACTCTTCAATGATCGAGACAGGGCGGTTCGAGAAGATGCCGTCCGCGCGCTTGGTCAGATTGGAGACAACAGAGCCGTGGAATTCCTCATGACGGTGATGAGAGAACCTGGGTTTCGACGATTAGCGGTTGAGGCCTTGGGTCAGATCGGCGATCGTCGTGCCGTGCCGGTGCTGATCAAGGTGCTCGAGGGCGTGGACCAATTGGATGTCTCGCGACCGACTGACGCGTGCGGTAATCATTGGGATGAGGAAATCATCACGTTAGGTGTAGCCGCCAAGGCTTTGGGGATGATTCGAGATGAGGCGGCTATCCCATCGCTCATCAAGGCGCTCCGTTATACGATGACGCGGGCGGATGCCGCCGACGCACTCACTCGATTTGGGGGCACCGTAATAGCGCCGTTGTTGGCTCTGTTAGCACATGAATCGGATGACAACATCCGTTATCATGTCAAAGACACGTTGGCCAAAGTGGGCTGGCGGGCCGGACGCGTCTAGCAGTTTTCTGAAAGGTTAAGGCTGAGGTTAAGGTTGAGATAACAAGAGCCTGATTGACACTTAACCTTAACCTCGACCTCAGCCTCACGTTGTTCGACAGACAGAGTTGGTTCTTATGGCGAAGGAAAGTATTGAGACACTGGTTTCTGAGCTCGTCCATGAAGAGGATTGGCGACGGATGCGTGCGACGGCTGCCTGCCTGTCTGGAGGCCCCCGCGCAGTCCAAGCGCTCATTCACGTGATGGAGACCGGTTCGTCGACGCTGAAAGCCGAGGCGGCGGCGATGCTGGCGCGCATAAGCGATCCCCAGGCCGGTGTGCCCTTGGTTGGTTTGCTTCACAATGAGGATGAGGCTGTCCATAACGCCGGTGCATCAGCCTTGGAACATATGGCGGGAGTGCTTGACGAGACGACTGCCGCGGCGCTGGTCTCGCTGCTCTATGGCGCGAAGGATGAGAAGATTCGCTTGGCGGTCTCTCAGTTGTTGGGAGTCATTCCGAATGCGATCGCGCCGCTCTGCAAGATGTTGACCCATGAGGATCCGGAGGCGCAGATCATGGCTGCGGAGATGCTGGAACATCTCCTCGATCCCCGTTCGGCGGATGCGTTTATCAATGCGATGGGACAGCCGGCCGTTCGCGAGATTGCCGTACGGACGCTCAAGAAGTTGAGCGCCATTCGTGAGCGCATCGATGAGGTGTTCGACACACTTCGCGCGGTTGAGGAGTTGAGCGAACGGGAAGAGGCTCGTATGAGCACGGTGATCAATCTCTTGCCCATCGGGCGCCCAAGTGTCGAGATTTTAATCGAGTATCTGGAAGATGACGATTGGCTGGTCCGCGAGGCCGCCGCCGATTTGCTGGGGAAGATCGGTGATGTGCGCGCAGTCGAGCCCTTGATGCAACGGTTGCGGGTCGACAAAGATACGGGTGTAAAGGAGCTAGCCATGAAGTCATTGGGCTTGATCGGCGATGCCAGGCCTGCCCAACTCTATATCGAGGCCATTCCCATTCGACCCCTGCGGGTCTACGCCATGGAGGCGCTGGCCAAAGTAAAAGATGTGGAGGTGTTGCGGCCATACAAGGACCTGTTCGATCGGTTGAGGACAGACCGGGACGGCCTGGTCGCATACAATTCAGGATTGATCGCCGACAAGCTGGAAGCGCTCGACGGGACGCCCGTCGGGAGTCAGGGAGGGCAGGACGTCAATGAGTGATCATGTGCAGGCTGAACGGATTGAACAACTGATCGGGGCACTCCGGGACGACAATGACGCGCTCCGAGATCATGCGATTGCCAGTTTGAGTCAGGTGGGGGAGGATGCAGTCGAACCGCTGATCGGCCTCATGGCGGATGAAGACGTCTTGATTCGTGAAGCAGCGACCAGCGCCATTGTGCGGATCGGCCCGACGGTCGTTGATCGATTGATCGAGGCATTGGAAGACGATGAATGGGCGATTCGCGAGCAGGCTGCGTCAGGATTGGGGAAACTGCGAGATTCGCGTGGGGTCGATCCCCTTGTGGAAGCGCTGAAGGATAAAGATGGCGCGGTGCGAACTGCCGCCGTCTGGGCGCTTGAACGTATCGGTGATGCACGTGCGGTACCAGGATTGGTCGAGGCACTAACCGATAGCACGGTCCGTGAAGACGTGGCGCGCGTGTTAAAAAAGATCGGCGATGCACGGGCCGTGGACGCCTTGATCGACGGACTGCTGGGCAATAATTGGATGGTGAGACGCCATGCGGCCGAAGCGTTGGGCAAAATCGGTGATGCCCGTGGTGTCGGTCCGTTAATCGAATCGCTCAAGGATGAAGACTGGCTTGTGCGGAGGAATGCGGCGGAGTCGCTGGCAAGACTTGGGGCGAAGCAGGCGATCGACTGCTTGCTTCCGCTGCTCGAAGATGAAAATACGATGGTGCAGGAAACAGTGGAAGGTGTGTTGGCGAGTCTCGGATGGCACGCGAAATCGTAACAGACGCTGAAAAGGGCCGCCAACTTTGTTCTCGCTTCACTCAGAGGCTCAACATGGATGAGGAGCTCCATGGAGGTCGGACAGACTAGAGGGGCTTTTCCGTTCGCCAAGAACCGTTTTAAGGGCGAACGGACGCACACGATGTGCGGTACATACCTCCTCGCCTCTTCGCTTGCTGCGGCTTTGCCGGACGGCCTTTTTGAGCACCTGCAGCGCGTACTCCTCTTGGACTAAACGAATCGGACATCATAGTTCTGCTAAGGCAAAATGTTTTTTCTGCAGTCGGCTAATCTTTAGTTCGATGTAAAGGATACAGATTATGGCGGACGAAGTTCCTCCAAAGTTGATTCAGATCGGTCCGAAGGGTGGTGCGAAGAAGGATGGGTTCAATCTTGTCACGGAACGGGTCGTGGCGGTGAATCCCGAGGCGAAACAGCTCGAAGTTGAACTATTAGCCTACGACGGTAAGACGGTTGTGCTGGACGTTGATGACGAAGCGCTTGAGGACTTGAAGCAGCTCAAGGTGGGGGATGGAGCTACGATCCGCGTCGTCGAGGAAGACGGACGACGGATCGCTAAGAGCTTTCGGATTCGTGCGAAAGATCCCAATGCGGCACGCGCCGACGCGATGCTTTTGGATCTCAAGGACAGCCACTGGCTCAATCGAAAGTATGCGGCGGAAGTGTTGGGTGAATTAAAAGAAGTTCGCGCCGTACGGCCGTTGGTCGATGCGTTGTCGGATGAAGTCGGTGATGTCCGACAGCGTGCCTATGATTCACTGATCAAGATCGGCGGCCCAGCGGTGTCGTCGCTCGTACCCTTGCTGGTTTCGGAAGAAGATGAGCTCAGACAATCCGTGACCGAAATCATCCGCAAAATCGGAAAACCCGCCGTTGAGCCGTTGGCCACGGCACTTGCCGAGGCCGACGAACGCCTGAAGACGCGGGTGATGAAGGTGTTGGACCGGATGGGCTACAAGCCAAAAGTCAAAAATGAGGTTAAGGTCGAAGCGCCGCGACTCGCGTAATGTCGCGGTTACGTGGCTGGTGAGGGCGACTTACTCGGCCTTCCGACCGAAATATGGCGGAAGCCAAAACTCGCGACACGGTCTGGGTCATAGACGTTGCGCAAGTCAAAGAAGATGGGTTTGCGTAAGAGGGTTTTCAGTTTATCGAAATCAAGGGATCGGAACTGGTTCCATTCGGTCATGAGGATCAACGCATCTGCTCCCTGTGCCGTCTCATAGGCATCTTTGCAGGGAACCAGGCCGGAAACTATCTGACAGGCTTCCTCCAGAGCGGCAGGATCGTAGGCGCGAATGGTGGCGCCCTGCTTCATGAGTTTTTGCGCGATGGCCAGCGCCGGCGCATCTCGCAGGTCGTTCGTATTGGGTTTGAAGGATAGACCCAACATCGCGAACGTCTTCCCCTTGAGTCCCCCGATCTCTTTCGTGATCTTTTCAATCATCCGGCTGCGTTGCTGCTCATTGATGAGGGCGGCAGCACTGGCGATTTGCATGGGTGAACCGACTCGTTCCCCCGTCTGGACAAGGGCGGCCAGATCTTTCGGAAAACACGATCCACCGAACCCCGGTCCCGCGTGGAGAAACTTCGACCCGATCCTGTTATCGAGCCCCATCCCTTTCGCCACCATCTGCACATTGGCGCCGACCCGTTCACAGACTGTCGCGATTTCATTGATGAACGAGATTTTAGTGGCCAGGAAGGCATTGGAGGCGTATTTGATCATCTCGGCAGTTGGGATGTCGGTCACGACAAACGGAGTTTCAATGAGATAGAGAGGACGATAGAGGTCCTTCATGATCGCTATCGCCTGGTCGCTGTCTGCGCCGATGACTACCCGGTTCGGTCGCATGAAATCTTCGATGGCGGATCCTTCACGAAGAAACTCCGGATTGGATACAATGTCGAATCGGAATTTGTCCGATTGATTCGCATTGATCACTTCACGCATCCTCTCGCCGGTTCCAACGGGGACGGTCGATTTAGTGACGATGACCTTGTACCCTGTCATGGCTCTGGCGATGCCGCGGCCGACTTCTTCTACGTACGAGAGATCGGCTGATCCGTCCGGTCTCGGTGGGGTTCCAACCGCAATGAAGATGACGAGGGCTTTGTCGACGGCTTTGGCGACGTCGGTGGTAAAACTGATTCGGTTCTCTCGAATGCCTTTGGTGACGAGCTCTGCAATTCCTGGTTCATAGAAGGGGATATCGCCTTTCTCAAGTCTGGCAATTCGTTTGGCGTCGGTATCCATACAAGTGACATTGACACCGAACTCCGAAAAACAGGCTCCTGTGACCAATCCAACATAGCCGGTTCCAATCACACTGATATGCATGGATTCTCTATGCTCCCGTAGTCGAAAACGATCTGGTTGAGTATAGCAAGGGTATCGGGGGTGAGCAACGAAGATGTAGAATAATCTATGGACCCAGAAGAGCCGCTCGTTGACAGGTGTTCAAGGGCTAGGTACTATTTGGTCCCTCCATTTTTGACGGATCGAGTCGTATGGCGATTCAGAGCAGACCTCTTCAGCGACCTCTCGCCGTCATGATGTGCCGAACCTTGCGTACGATCAGTCCGGACGCCACGCTGTTGGAAGCAGCCTTGCAGATGCGTGATGCAAAAGTCGGCGCACTGTTGGTACACGAGGCCGGTCACTACAGTGGTCTCGTCAGCGAATCGGATTTGGTTCGCAAGGGAATAGCCGAATCACGTCCAGCCCACGAGACATTGGTACGGGCTGTCATGAGCTGCCCACTGTTGTCCATCGATCATGCAAGCTCAGCCCACGAGGCGAGCGAGAAAATGGCGGAACATGGAATTCGCCATCTGGCAGTTTCCGACGAAGGCCAGATCGTCGGCATCATCTCCGTTCGCGATCTCCTACGTTACTTCAAAAACTGGGGCGATCTGTGATCCTATGGGTTTCCGGGGTCAGACCGGATCGCCTTCCTACCCTGCGTGATGTTTCCGGATGAGTCTTGTGAACCGGCCGATTCATGTGCCTCGCTGGTTTCTATTGACAACGGCGCTCGCAACCGGCGCGGTGGTCATGGCGCTCGAAATTGTGGGAAGCCGCCTTTTGGCTCCCGTATTCGGCAATTCCCTGTTTGTCTGGGGCGCCCTGATCGGCGTGATCCTCGCTGCCATGAGCAGCGGATATGCTTTTGGCGGTTGGGTTTCCGATCGGTACCCCGGCGCTCAGGTGCTGGCTACTCTGTTGCTGTGCTCCGGAGGCTGGACCTTTCTAATCGCATGGCTCGGCCAGCCGGTGCTCTTTAAGGTAGCGGCAGCGATTGAGGACCCTCGGGGAGGACCCTGTGTAGCTGCAGCGTTGCTTCTGGGTCCGCCGGCTTTTGGTTTGAGCGGCGTTCTGCCGAGCATGTTGCGACTGGCGGTCTCGGACTTTGAATATTTCGGTCGGCATACCGGTCGGATGATCGCGCTCTCGACCGTAGGGAGCTTGGCGGGAACGTGGGGGACGGCCTTCTTCTTTCTGTCGTGGATCGGCAGCCAGGCACTTGTCGCGTGGCTCGGCGCTATTCAAGCAGGGCTTGGTCTCTGGTGGTTGATCAGGGGGACGACTGCACGGTCGCTGGTGATTGGAATGCTCATCCTGTGCGTTATAGGGTTGAGTGCCGGCGCCTGGTTCCCGATCCAGATGTTGCCGGCACCGGTCTACCAGGAAGACAGCCCGTACCAGCAAGAACGAATTCGCGATGACGACCTGTTTCGTTACCTGATCTTAGATCGGACCTACCACGCGGTCATGTGGAAGGCGGATCCTGTCACCCTGTTTCTTCCCTATAGCCAATTAATGGTCGCATCGTTGGCATTGGTGTCCCAGCCGAAACGAGGTCTGATTCTCGGTCACGGAGATGGATCGCTGGCAAAGTGGCTCGCGCATCAATGGCCAGAACTAGAGCTGGATATAGTTGAGTTCGATCCAACAGTCGTTCGTATGGCCGAAGAATATTTCTCCTATCAACCGCCTCCCCAGCACCATGTGCACGTTCAAGATGCTCGGGTCTTCCTGAATTCCACGGAACGGACATATGACCTGATGTGGGTCGATGCGTTTGCCCGACATATGATTCCGTTTCACTTGACCACGGTGGAATTTTTTGCCGAGTTGCGAGCCCATCTTACACCGAACGGTATCCTGGCATTAAATTTGGCCTCATCGGGCGAAGGAGGAGATCTGTTGCGCGCCAACGCAGTCGTGCAGACGATGAGACGGTCGTTTCCCAGCGTCGAGTCTTTTGCAGTCAAGGGGCCATGGAAGTCTTCTCAGTCGGGATCGGCAAATCTGGTTTTTTTTGCCGGGTCGCAGCCTGAACGACCAACGTTCTCTACCATCGTGACTAATGTGAACAGATTGGCTGAGCAGCAGCGTCTACCGTTAGAGACTCTTGCCTTGCTGGGGACCCATCGCACTCAACCATGGGAAGCAGGTGTAGTGTTAACAGATAACTACGCGCCGTATGATCTGTTGATCGGGTCGTCCGTTCAAGAGGTACAGCCTGAAGCAGGCGGAGCGCACTAAATGATTGAAATATTGATGACGAGTTTGTCGGTGTGAACCCTGCGTAGAAGGTGGACCTTAGAAAAGGGGTAATGGGGTCTTGCTTCCTTTTTCGTTGTGGTGCTATCTATAAGGCCGCCGCTCGAAGAAATTATGGGCTGTTACGGCATGATTGGCAGATACAGAGAAGCAGTGGTCACCGAGGTCTGGGGCTACGTGGGCTTGGCGGTAGGTATTCACCAACCTAATCACATCTCTTCTTTTTCTTAAGGAGGTAGGTCATGGGCAAGACGATGTTGGGGGTCTTCTTCGGCCTCGCGATGGTCGTGGCTGGGGCATCTGCCGCGTTTGCGCTCCAGGCAGGCGGAGTAGAAATAGGGGACTTGGAGACTGGCTCTGTCGTAGGTCAGTCATTCAAGGAGCTGGATGTCGATGCCCAGCTGTTCGCGGTCGAGATTGGAGACTTAAAGACATGGTATCCGCCGGTCACGGTCATTGATTTCAAAGTCCGGCCTGGTCGTCCTGTCTTGCTGAAGGTAACGAACAAAGCCGCTGCGGAACATGGTTTTGAAATGACCGACGCGACGAATGCTGGAGCTCCAACTGTGATGAAGGCCCAAGTTGTGTTGAAGCCGGGTGAAACCAAGTATATTGGGGTTCCAACCAGCGACATGTTCTACGCGACTCAGGGAAATACGTTGACCTATCGCTGCCACCTGCATCCCGGGCATGTCGGTGGCAAGATTCTTATGCTCAAATAATCGTTCTTGGCGGATGTGAGAGACCGTCGCCCTCCGTACTATCGCAACGAGGGCGACGGTTTTTTGCGAAATGGGCAATGGAATTGGTGACGAAGGACTGCGGGTCTATCTTTCTTTGCCTCGGTGGTCAATTCCTGGCCTGAGCTGAATGCGTGGATTCATTCGATCTCTCCAGCCATGATCCGCAGCTAAAAATGGCTCAAGCCAACCTACATGAGAACTCAGAGAGTCAAACGGTCGTGAAAGTGACGGCACGAAAGAGGAAGGCCCTGCTTCTCTCGAGAGAAGCAGGGCCTTCGGTGAATTGCATGCGATGATTAATTGCGCACGCCGCTCCAGACTTTTGCTGCATCGATTGCCTTATCCGGATTGAGTTTCTTCGCCCTCTCGAGTAGGACTTCCGTCGTTTCTGGGTACAGCGGGTCAGAAATACAACAATTATCGACCGGGCAAACGGCGGCGCACTGCGGCTCGTCGAAGTGTCCGACACACTCAGTGCAACGATCGTGTGCGATCACATAAATACTATCGCCGACTCCTTGACCATCACCGACATGATTGCCCTTCGATTCCGCGTCGCTGCGAGTCTCAAAAATGGCCTCGTTCGGACATTCTGGCAGGCAGGCTCCACAGGAGATACATTCATCGGTAATCAGCAACGCCATGACCCTCGCCTCCTTCTCACAACAATAGAGACACACACGGTTGACAAGTTCACCCCGTCACGAACATTATGCGTGACGCGATATAATTTGATCATTTTAGTCCGCCGCTCTTTTCTAAGTCAACAGAACTGAACCTGCTCAGAAGGCCTAGATTCCCTGTGTTGATGGGCCTTTGGGCTCAGGGTATTGTGCCAGTTG
>DATDFW010000500.1:0-3348 GCA_036522375.1 Nitrospiraceae bacterium | reverse complement strand
CGGGCGTTTTTGTTGGCCAAGGCTACCGCGGCGACATTGGTGCCTTTACGGCATTTGAGCGCCCACAGCCACCGTCCTTGCGCATCCACCCTCCGCTCGGCACGCTGGACGACGGCTCGCGCCCCATGAATCAAGAGCATTCGCACATACCGACTGCCTCGTTTCGAAAGCCCGCCTAATCGCTCCTTGCCCCCACTGAAATATTGCCGAGGCACCAGCCCCAAACAGGCCGCCAGATGCCGGCCGTTGTGAAATGCCTGAGGCTGCCCGACGGTCGCCAGCAGGGCCGTGGCCGTCAACGGCCCAATCCCCGGGACCGGGGCCGGTTTCCGGCAGACCGGATGCGCCCGGTACACGCCATCCACCCGGTGCGTCACCCGCTCGATGCGCCAGAAATCGGACGAGGACAGGTCGGACCTTCTCTGGGGATTGCGCCATCACCAACCCATACTCGGCCAACAGGCCCCGAATTTGATTGATGACGGCGGTCCGGTGTTTGACAAGGAGTGAGTGATCGCGTGCGGTGCACCGCCTGCAGATCGGCTTGTTCCACGGTCTTGATCGAGACACATCGCATGGTGGGCCGACTGACCGCTTCGCAGATCGCTTCCGCGTCTCGAGCATCATTCTTGTTGGTCTTGACATAAGGCTTGACGTACTGGGGACTCATCAGCTTGACGGTATGCCCGAGCTGTTCAAACACCCGACCCCAGTGATGCGCACTCCCGCAGGCCTCCATCCCGATCACACAAGGCGGCAGACTCGCCACCGTCTCCACCAACTGACCTGCGCTTCACGCGTCGGCTGAGCACCACATGCCCTCGCGCATCCACCCCGTGCAACTGGAACACGTGCTTCGCCAAATCGATCCCCAAGGTCGTGATAGGCATAACCCCCTCCCTTCTTCCTGACTATGAGTGTGTATGACGCACGCAACCACACCCATCTTGCCCCCGGTGAGGCTCGTGAAGGAAGAAGCTGGGTCCATTTCATTAGCACATTACTTCTGTTCATCCCGCTCTGCTTAGCTAAACCTCCGATCCGATAGACCTCCTGTGGTTTTAGTCAGTATCCACTGCAATTCCGATAGATCACGCGCTTGCTATTCCACTTGCACTCGGTCCGATCGTTCCTCCACGACCTGCAGTGTGGCATGATCGATTCTCCATCAGTCTCGTAGAAGCGATTGAAGACGGCCCAACACTGCATCCCGATCCTCTCCAACAGGGACCACCACGTGGGCACTGAGTGCGTCTAGCCCGGAGGTAATGGTCTAAATGTGAAGATCATGAATCCCTTTCACGCCAGGCACCCCGGCCATCGCTTGTCCGACCTCTTTGGCGTTCAGATGAGTCGGCACTCCTTCCATGAGCACATGCACGGACTGAATGAGTAGTCCCCACGTGCGCCAGACGATAAAGACGCTGATGCCAGTGCTGAGGAACGGATCAATGAGAAACCAGCCAGTAAGCCAGATCGTGACCCCACCAAGCCAGGGCATCCACCACAAGGATCAGGGCTGTTGATGAAAACAACCCTCCGATCACGACCATGACAAGCGGGCTCTGTATTTCGGAACCGGGGCCGGTGGCCAGCAGCAAGGGAATAAGCGCCATCATCGCCACAACCGCAGACCCGCTTTCTTTTTAATGCCTCATTAATGTCTGATTAATATTGACTGCTTAACTACCTTGTAAGGAAACGCTAAACGAGGAGGTGTTTTATGACACTTCAAAAAGTTCTAGGTGTGGTGGCTTTTGGTATCCTGTTCTGTGTAGGTCTGGGATTTCCCAATGTCGCGACGTCTTCAGAAAATAAGATGAAAGAACCTGAAAAGATTATCATAGGGAAGGTGCTAAAGATCGAAGGGGATAATTATGTCGTCAGGGATAGGGAAGAAGGGAAAGAGATACGCCTACAAGTGGATCCAACGACCAAGATGAATGCCGCAGGGGTTAGCACCGGGGATATTGCGATGGCGAAGGTAGACCATGAGAATCATATAGAGATAATCCTAGCGGATCCAGTGAACCAGTTCCGCTAACCTGTCCGTCGTGGCGTACATATGGGTCGGGATCCATGTGAATGCTGTCTCGATATGTAATGGTAATTTTATAAGCTCCCTCATGGCGGCCTGTTCTTCCGCGCGTCATATTCCCGAATCCATTCTCAACCGAAGTGATGGAGGGACTGCCGCAGAGTGCCGAACCGTGGTGCACAAGGCTGCGCCGGTCAGCATCCACCCTCATCAACCCTTGGGACAATGGTGAACGGCGCAGTAATTGGAACGGTCGTGTCCCGCATCCAGTCTGGCTATCGCACTATTCTTATCGACAGGCGATCGAGGATTGTTTGATGGCTCGTACCCTATGTATTCCATGGCTTGCAATAGACGCGCTCTTGAAGCGGTAAAATCTGGACGCTTGAGATCTTCTTAAGGAGCATCATCCGTGGATTACTTGAACCCAGGCTCACCCAGCATTATCTCGATTACGTCGATTCCTCATGTCTCTGCTTAGATTACTTTCCTCTGGGTTCGCTCAGTTTGGTCAAGCGTGGCATCTGTTTATCAGCGGCCGCGACTAGCTATTAATTAACTTCCAAGGTTTTGGGCACGGACGGCAACAGCAGACCACAACACCAGTGCTGCTGCCGTCTGTCATGATCCTCCATATTTCCTGTTTTACTGTTCTTTTCAACATGCGTATTTAAGTCGTGCCTGTCAATGGCCGGCAGCGGGGAAGTCCATCACGACGCGCCGCATTGTTGGCGGCGGGCTCGTCGTCATAAGCGGAAACTTACAGCGACAGAATGGACGCTATGGTTGTGGGTTTCATCGCAATAAGGGGCCACGGGTGTGTAGGAATGGGCTTACCGTGAAAGTGACGACCGTCGAACGGCGTCTCGTTGAGGCCATTCGAACCCAGGTCCTCTCTCCAGAATCTCTCTCGTATCTGGTACGATTCGCACACGAGTAGAGAATCTGTATGGACTCCTCAGCGGAGATTCAGTACAGGTGAATGCGTTTTTCCGGGAAACCTGACGTCGATTGTGTGTTCGCCCGTAGAGGATGGAGGCCAACCATTTCACCGCGCGTCCGGTGCGGTCCAGGGTTCGGCACTCATGGTCACGCTGGGGTTGGCTCAGGAGTACGATTTCGATGGTTGCGGGGGAAGGATTTGAACCTTCGACCTTTGGGTTATGAGGCTGTTCACAGAAGTTTATTAATGCCTTGATCTTCCGTCTGGTTTCTCGCTTTTATCAAGTATTCGAGGGCTTGCAGGATTCTATCTGTTTCGGTTGATTCTAGCCATTCTGGTCCTTTCTGACTATTTCTAGCACAATTTT
>DATDFW010000499.1:0-5491 GCA_036522375.1 Nitrospiraceae bacterium | reverse complement strand
GATACCGTATGTATTATAATCGGGTCTTGAGCGGTCATCTCACGACTCATCCTGTTGTAGGATCTTCAGAATCTTTTCCCCTCACTCAGTTTGAGTCCCTGCGTCATGGCTTTACCGCCAGCCTCAGCCTGATATTTTAGGCGTCTGTCCTAGACGGTTACCGGCGGCGCCCTGTCGGCAGTGTTTCGTCTTCATATTGGGCAAAGAGCCGTTTGGCTTCCGGATGGAGATGGCTTGGATGGCCGTGGGGAATGCCGACCGTGCGGAAGAGCGGTGTGAGTTTGCCGTTCGGATGTAAGTAGCCGGCGCGAAGTGGGACGGTGCGCGTGCTGTGGCGGACCAAGTGGCATGGAGTCGGTCTGATCGAGGTGAGCCATTCGGCAATGTCGTGCGGGTTGCCGATCGAGGCGGAAAGCAAGAGGAGTCGTGCTTGGCTCGGGCAAAAGATGATTGTTTCTTCCCAGACGACGCCCCGCTCCGGATCTGCGATATATTGCGACTCGTCCATAATGACCAAGCCTAAGGTATCCAACCGGATGTCGATCTCGCCACCACCGGCATCGTAGAGTAGATTCCGCAAGATTTCCGTCGTCATAATCAGCAGGGGCGCTTGGCCATTGTCGCGACGATCGCCGGTCAGAATACCGATCTGGTCGGGGCCGAATATTTTTGAGAACTCCGTGTACTTGGTATTCGAAAGGGCCTTGAGAGGCGATGTATAGATCACGGTTCGATTTTCTGCCATGGCTCGACGAGCTGCTTCGACTGCGACATAGGTCTTTCCGCTTCCCGTCGGGACACTGACGACGACATCACCTTCCTTCAATTTAGCAATCGCGTCTTCCTGCCAGGCATCCGGGACAAAGGCCTTCGGCGCCGGTACTCCCAGTCCCTCTAACCAGCTGGAGAGGGTGATGGCCGGCTCGTGATCGTGCTCGGCAGGCTTGTGGATAGTGCGATGCGGAGGTGCCGAGGGTTTCGGCTTCCGTCCAGCAGGGGCTTGTGTCGCGGGTGGAACGGGGCGAGTCTGCCGTTCGCCGATCAGGGCCATTAGATCGGACTCAAAACCTGCACGGTTCTCGGCGGAGTGGCGCAGTAAGACTTCAATCAATCGGCGTTTGCCTGCGCGGAAATGCCGCTGCACGCGCCCGCGTGCAAGACGGTGCAAGAGTGCGATCGGCTGTTGGGCCAAGAGTTGTTCGAGTTCTTGGGTCGTCATGATTTGAAGGGGTAAAGCGGGGTACCGGCGTAACGGTGCAACAAGAGAGCTGCCCGTATCCCGCTATCCCTATACCCCCATACTCCCTTCTTCATGGTAATTCCTCCAGCACGCCCCGGCGTAGGTTGGAGATGGCGCGAGAGGCAGTGTCCGCCAGTCCTGGGTGAGTGGCCTTAAGCGTGTGCAGTTGTGACAGGAATTCCAAGGTTCTCGCCAAGAGGCGATAGATATCCCCCTCGGCCATCGTGGTGCTTTTACAGAGACCAATCCATGTCAACGTGGGGTCGCCGATCCACCGTTCCGTGACCGCGGCAATGTCGGCACGTAAGAGGGGAGGATCTTCATGCGGCGAGAGTGACATAGCCAATTTCCGAACCTGTCCGAGCAATGAACCCAAGCCGGGACTGACCCGTGGGAAGGCGCCGGGGCGATCGTCATCATGCGCGATGCTCGACATCACGGCGGCCAACATCGAGGGATCGGCTCCGCTGAACGCATCGGCCCTGATCAACTCAGTGATGAGCAGTGAATGGTCGATGCGGATGAGCCTGGCCCATTCGCCGTCATCAGTCAGATGTGCCGTCGGCGTGAGGTACCCGAATTGTTGCAGCACGTCGATCTTCTCTTGGAAACGGTGCCAGAGACTTGTGCGCAGTGCTTGAATCGATTTCAGGTGGCGCTGTTGTTCCTGTCGAAGTTTGGAAGCACGGAGATAGTCTCTCTGACAGGCGGAACGCGAAGGACAGGTCGGACAGGCAAAGTCGCCCAAGGTCTGCACAATGGCATCCGGAATCGGTTCATCATCCTTCGGAATCAGGATGGGGAGCTCCGGCAGTCTGCCCGGCAACTCCTCCAGATGACGGAGTAACTCTTCCACGCTCTCCGGTGTGCACCAGGGATAGACCGGCGCATCCACGCAATCGAGGATGCGGTCGGATATTTCAGTTACTGTGGAGGCGGGAGATTCGGTGATGCCGCCGCCTTGACGCAGCGCCGTAATCATTGGGCTCTTCTGTCCCTTGCTGCGATATTGGCGGAGGACGACACCTCGGCTGCGGCCAATACCCACTACGCGACCAGGGGTAAGAAAGTGAAAGCGTGCGGCGACTTCCGGTGGCTCGTGTCGCCTGACTGGCGCACGGTGCGATTTCTGCCGACGGACCTGGTCGAAGGTCTGCCATTCAGTGATCCAGTCGGTGCAGACGCGCGGCCCGAATGGTTCCATCTGATCGCGCAGATCGTCCAGCTTGCGTTCCAAGACCTCGGCCCGCTGGTTGAGCTGAAATTGCGCAAAGCTTTTGGCGAGAATCGGCTGGATTTGATCCAGAGGGTGTGCTTTCAAGAGGTTTAGGACCATCGGATAGCTGATGAGGAATTGGCTGTTGATCGCTTCCGGATGGCCGGTAAAGCCTTTGGTCAGCACATGGAGATCAATGTACGGCGAAGGGGTGACAATGGCAAAGCCCACGAGATCTTTTCCACGGCGTCCTGCGCGGCCCGCAATCTGCTGTACCTCGCCGATCGTTAAATCCGTAAAGTCGCGTGACTTGCGAATACTGGACTGCGTGATAATGACCGTCCGCGCAGGGAAATCGACTCCGGCGGCTAGTGTGGTCGTGGCGAACACGGCATCGAGGCAACCATGACGCATTAACTCCTCAACCGCGATCTTCCACGAGGGGAGATGGCCGGCGTGATGTGCGGCCACACCGATGCGCTGAACGATCGGAATGAGCGGGTGTTCGGCGATGCTGGGATATTGGGCGATCACCGTTTCCAGCACGGAGGCGATGGCCTGCTGGCGAGGAGGCGGAAGGTGAATGTTGCTGTGGTCGAAGGCCTGCATGGCTTCGTCACAGGCACGGCGCGACGTGAGGAACACGATGGCAGGGGTCAATTGCTTGTCGCGGAGAGCAAGAATCAGATCAACCGGATGAATCGAGGGAGGCATGCAGTTTCATTCCCTTTGCAATCACGACCAATCCGGATTCGGTGACAGTAAATCGTTGGGCGTCGGCCTCTCGGTCGTACCCGATCTCCGAATTGGGCGGGATGATAACATCCTTGTCGATGATGGCCCGTCTGATCCGGCTCCGTGCACCAATGACGACATTCTCCATGATGATCGATTCGCGCACGTCCGCATTGTCCTGTACACGGACATTGGGTGAAACCACTGAGTTTTGTACCCGGCCACCGGAGAAGATGCAGCCGCCACAGACGATGGAATCCAGGGATACCCCCATCCTACCGCCCTGATAGTCCTGTGCGAAGACGAATTTTGCCGGTGGAAACTGTCCTTGATAGGTTCGAATCGGCCAGTCTTGGTCATACAGATTGAAGAGGGGGTCTACCGCGACAAGATCCATGTTCGCTTCCCAGTACGCGTCCAGGGTTCCAATGTCTCTCCAATACTTCACGTCTTTATTGTTCGCATCGACAAATTTATAGGCATAGACACGATGGTCAAGAATCATTCGGGGAATGATATCTTTCCCGAAGTCGTGACTCCCTCGCTCATGGGCGTTAGCCGTCAAGTGTTCGCGGAGGACGCTGGTACGAAACAAATAGATTCCCATGGACGCAAAGGCATGAGTCGGATCGTTGGGGATTGATGGCGGGTGAGACGGCTTCTCTTGAAAATCCGTAATCCGATAATCCTGATCCACATGAATCACGCCGAATCGATTGGCTTCTTCGATCGGAATATCGATCGCTCCGACCACGGCATCGGCGCTTTTGGCGACAAGCCAATAGAACATCTCCATATAGTTCATCTTGTAGATGTGGTCGCCTGCAAGGATCAAAACATAGTCCGCTTCTTCGTTGTCGAGGAGAAACAGGTTTTGATAGACCGCGTCCGCGGTGCCTTGGTACCACTCTTCGCTGATTCGTTGCTGAGGTGGGATTGACGCGATGAATTCGCCGAGTTCGGTGTTGAACACGCTCCAGCCCGTGCGAATATGCCGGTCGAGCGAGTGGGATTTGTACTGAATGAGGACAGCAACTTTTCGAAGCCCGGAATTGAGGCAATTGCTGAGCGTAAAATCGATAATCCGATATTTCCCGCCAAAGGGAACCGCCGGCTTGGCTCGATGTTCGGTGAGGGGATACAGACGTTCACCCTTCCCACCCGCGAGGACCATGGTGAACATGTTTGGCATTGGGTGTGAATTGTAGCAGGACGTTGAGGAAATAGAAAGAAAGCACACTCGTTGACATCGCAAGGATCTGAGAAGATACTACCCCTGGAGAGCTGAGCAATAGTCGTAGGTATTCGAGCAAAGGAGTGAGCATGAAGCGGGATGTATTGGTCACATCGCTAGTGAAACAGAAGGCGGTTCAGAAGCTAGCCGTGGATCGCCGGAAGGATGCTCTCTGGCGGTTAGAACGTCTTGAGAACCAAATGGCGAAACTGTCCGAATTAGTTCGTGAGCATGCGGAGGATGTTGATCGATTGGTGCGCATCGTGGCGGAGGATCGTGACGTCATTAGGCGTCAACTGCTACGCAAGCACCACGAACAAGTCCGGGTCCGCAAACATCTGCGTGACTCCAATTCCAAGGTGGGACTCGACTACTGAGCTGTGCCTGTCTTGATCATTCTCTTCAATCTCGCTGCCCGGTTTTTCCCCGATTTCTGATAGGACGTGGGCAGTATCGGTCGTGTCTGCGTCTGCACTCCGGATGTCCCACGCATTCCCTTCAAGTAGGTGATTCCGATCTCGACACAGAGCGTTGCGCGGAGTATGTATCTCGAATGTACCAACCGCGCTATCCCGATCACGTTCGATGTGCGAGGTCGAGACCGCCAAAGTATCCCTCTCTATAGAGGCGAGGCGAAGTCGGGCACGATTTTGTGGATGTCCTGTGTCCCTTGGCGGGGTGAGATTGTCATCGACAAAGCGGGCTCCAGTGCGTTCTGGCACACTACGCTGCAACAGATGTCTGACGGCGCGCGGGATCGAGAGGCTTATCAGACGGGCATCACGACAGAAGTCTGTGTGAGTTCGACACTGCGAGCCGCCGTTGATCTCGGCTACCGGTGCATCACTATGAGCGATGCCTGCGCGTCGAGCGACCCGGTCTTGCACAAGTCTGCGTTGGCAATGATCGAGGTGGAAGGCGGAGTCTTTGGCGAAGTCGTCACAGTCCTCGAACGATTCGCTCGATGAACCATCTGCCTGCGTTGTGTGCGCCAGAGATTACGGTGTGCGGGCCAATGCAATTGTCGGCATGCCCAGGCAATGCCGATTCAATCGTTATTGCGGCC
>DATDFW010000498.1:0-7899 GCA_036522375.1 Nitrospiraceae bacterium | reverse complement strand
CCGATGCTGGTTGCGCGGGTGGCTTGGTCAGCTGGCCCGACTCCAACTGGAGTAGAAAGCGGGAAGCCAAATCCTCGGCGATAAAACGACCAGCTTGTTCCAACGCCCGGTTCTGTAAGACGCGGTTGAATTGCAAGTCCGGAGTCACATAAAACTCCGACATGCCCTTCGCCATTTGCGCCCACACGACACGTTTTGTCCTGGTCTCCTCCACCTTGATCGCCACCACGACCTCCGTCCGGCTTTCAAGCGTGGTCCGCTGGCTGAAACTGAGCGTCGGAACGGTGACCGAGAGAATCTGTCCGGACAACACAAGATCGGCCGCCTCAGCCTCCGGAACGATCTGAGCCCCACTGCCCGAGGAAAATTCATGGCGCAGATAGTTGGTATAGCGAGTTTCCAGGTTGGGCTCGAAACTCTTATTCTCGAGCGTCCGGACGACCAACCGCGGTGGCGGTGACGTGGAAGAGGATGATGCCGTTGCACCCCCAATTGTGGGCCCTGCTCCGTCCACACGAAACTGATATCCACAGCCGGCCAAGAGCGCGAGACAGGCGAGAGAAGCGAAACACGCGCGACAGGCAACCATCCAATCCCGCAACACACATTGACTCAGCCTGTTTCGCTTTTCACGCATGTCGCGCCTTTCTCCTCATTTACACCACGAAGTTCATCAGCTTTTTTTCAACATATACGATCTTTTTTGGTTCCTTGCCCTGGAGCCACTCCGCGATCTGCGCGTGAGCCAGTCCTTCGATCTGCTCACGAGTCGCGTTGGCCCTCACATCCAATTTGGCCCGCAACTTTCCATTCACCTGGATCGGAATGGTCAACCGATCACTCACTGTCAGGGAAGGGTCGAAGATCGGCCAAGGCTGATGAGACACGCTCGGCTGGTGACCTAACATCCCCCATAGTTCTTCCGCAAGATGGGGAGTGAAAGGAGCCAAGATCAAGACGAAGGGCTCGAGTACGGCCCGTGAACGCTGTTCGGCTTTCGTCATCTCATTGGTAAAGACCATCATCTGAGAAATTGCGGTATTGAACCGCAATGCGTCGAGATCCTCCGTTACCTTTTTGATGGTTTGGTGAAGCAACCGCTGGTGTTCGAGGGCAGGAACCGTCTCCACCACGGTACTTGATATACGACCCTCTTCATTCACCATCAGTCTCCAAACTCGTTCGAGAAACCGGGTCACCCCTTCTACGCCTCTCGTACTCCAGGGCTTCACGGCCTCCAGCGGCCCCATGAACATTTCATAGAGCCGCACCGCATCGGCCCCGAACTGATCCATCATCTCGTCGGGATTCACCACGTTGCCGCGAGACTTGGACATCTTTTGATTGTCTTCTCCAAGCACGATCCCTTGATGCACCAGCTTCTTGAACGGCTCCGGCGTACTGACCACCCCGATGTCGTACAGAATCTTGTGCCAAAACCGCGCATAGAGCAAATGCAACACGGCATGTTCACTGCCGCCGACGTAGAGATCCACCGGCATCCAATAACTCTCCTTCTTCGGATCGACGAGCTGACTCTGATTCTTCGGATCAATAAATCGCAGATAGTACCAGCATGAGCCGGCCCACTGAGGCATCGTGTTGGTTTCACGGCGTGCCGGCGCCCCACTAACCGGATCAGTAGTAGTCAGCCAGTCGGTGAGATTCGCCAGTGGGCTTTCGCCGCTCCCGGATGGTTTGAAGTTATTGGTTTCGGGCAACAGGACCGGCAGCTGCTCTTCCGGAAGCGGAAGGGGTTGGTCATTGACCCATACAATCGGAAAGGGTTCGCCCCAGTACCGCTGACGGGCAAACAGCCAATCCCGTAACTTATAGTTCACAGCCTTGCGGCCCTTGCCATGCGACTCTAACCAGGCCGTGATTTTGGAAATCGCGTCAACCGGCGCAAGCCCATTGATAGTAAAGCTTCCATCCGGCGCTGTGGAATTGACGACGGTTCCCTTGCCGGTCTCGACGAATGCCGCCTGTTCAACCTGACCACCCGCAATCACTTCCCGGATCGGCAAGGCATAGGTTTTTGCAAAGGCCCAGTCGCGCTCATCGTGCGCTGGCACAGCCATAATGGCCCCGGTCCCATAGCCCATCAATACGTAGTCGGCAATCCATATGGGCAGCGGCTCATTGTTCACTGGATTCACTGCATAGCCTCCAGTGAAGACACCGGTCTTTTCCTTTTCGAGCTCCTGACGTTGAAGATCGCTTTTTCTGGCTGCCGCCTCACGATAGGCGTTGACCAGGCTGCGGTAGTCTGGAGTAGTGACCACCTCCACTAACGGATGTTCTGGGGCCAGCACCATATAGGTTGCACCGAACAACGTATCGGGCCTGGTTGTGAAGATCCGAATCCTGCCGGCGGCACCGGCCAGATCGAACTCGACTTCCGCGCCGATCGATCGGCCGATCCAATTCTTTTGCATCTCCAGCGTGCTGGTCGGCCATTCGACCAGCTTTAGATCTTCAAGGAGTCGATCGGCATAAGCCGTGATCTTCAGTACCCATTGACGCATCGGCTTGCGCACCACATCGAATCCGCCGATTTCACTCTTGCCATCAATTATCTCCTCATTCGCGAGCACCGTCCCCAGCGCGGGACACCAGTTGACCGGCACTTCCGCCACATAGGCCAGCCCTCGCTCAAACAGTTTCAAGAAGATCCACTGCGTCCAGCGATAATAATCGGGGTCGATCGTGCTGATTTCCCGTTCCCAGTCGTAGGACAGACCGACACGTTTCATCTGGCGTTTGAACGTCATGATGTTCTCGGCTGTCGTGATGGCAGGATGGACACCGGTCTTCACGGCATATTGTTCGGCGGGCAGTCCGAATGCATCCCACCCCATCGGATGCAGCACATTGAAGCCCCGCATACGCTTGTACCGGGACACAATATCCGTCGCGGTGTAACCTTCGAGATGGCCGACGTGGAGACCCGACCCAGAGGGATAGGGGAACATGTCGAGGCAATAAAACTTGGGCTTGGTGGGATCGTCCGTGGCGCGGAAGGTCCTGTGCTGCTCCCAATAGGCCTGCCACTTCACTTCAAGGGCGTGGTGGTCGTAGGTCTTGCTCATGCGACAATACACTGCTGCTGGATAGAAAAAGAGGAAGGACTCTAACATAGAGCTGCGGGGGCAACAAGAATCGACAAAAGGCTGGTCTCACACGATACAGCTTAGCCTCCACAGGATGGCCGATCTACTGATTCAGACAAGACGGGCACTCCAGCCTACTAGATGACAGGCCGCCCGTTGAGCAGTGAAGAAAAACCGGTGACCGAAAAGAACTGAGTGAGCGGGGCGGGAGGGAGTTGAGAGCTCGACTTGGCACTATGAATCAAATGGGCTAGGCCAAATTGTTTTGCCGCAACCAGACAGCCCTCATCATCATCCATGTAGAGAGACTTTGCCGGATTGAATCCCAGTAATCGCTGGCAGGCAGGCCAGTACTCCGGGCGCATTTTCAGATACCCGACCTCAAACGCGTTCACGATTCGATCGACATGCCGATCGATACCGGTCTTGGCAACCTTGATGGCGACGCCTGATTCATGGGCATTTGTGACGATCGTCACTCGTTTCCCCAAATGTCGGAGGTGTTGCAGGAATTCCTCCGCACCATGCAGGAAGCCGATCATATGATCCAGTTCCTTGGTCATGGCCACAACATCGATCCCGACCCGTTCTGTCCAATAGTGCAGGTCGGTCCAGGCCAATTCGCCCTCGACTGAGCGGTACATCGCCATCAATCTGTCGCGGGACTCTTTAAGCTGCAAACCATGGAGCACGGCATAACGCCGCGGCAACTCTTCTTCGAAGAAGAAATTGTCGAAATGGCGATCGAGCAGAGTCCCATCCATGTCGAGCAGGACATCGTCAATCTCGTTCCAATTTAGCTGAACTGACGTCATTTCGATGAGAGTGTACCCGACGGTGGTTGTGTTTGCCAAAATTCTTATGTTACGGTCGAAACAGAATTTTCCATGCCACGCACCACGATCAGCCCATTACAGGCAGGACCAGTACCGTCAGCCACGACGGTTCGCCCACCCATTGTGGCCATTATCGGTCGCCCCAATGTCGGCAAGTCCACACTCTTTAATCGCATGCTCGGCAAACGAACGGCCATCGTAGACGACGTCCCTGGTGTCACGCGGGATCGTAACTACGCCGACGCCACCTATCGGAATCGTCCATTTCGTCTGGTGGATACGGGGGGCCTGGACCCGTCCGCTTCGGAGGGTATGCTGGCCCTCATCAAACGTCAATCCGAGCTCGCCATTGCGGAAGCGGACCTATTGATCCTCTTGATGGATGGTCGCACGGGGCTGACGACCCCGGACCAGGAAGTGGTCCGGCTCTTGCGCGGAACGCCGAAGCCGCTGTTTGTCGCAATTAACAAGATCGACACACCTAAAGTCGACTCGCTCGTGGCGGATTTCTATCGATTGGGCACGGAGTCGCTCTATCCTATCTCTGCGGAGCATGGCATCGGCGTCTCCGATCTCCTGGATGCAATCTACCCATTCCTCCCGTTCTCTGATGAGAACGCCGAACAAACGACCATGCCCCGCATTGCGGTCGTGGGACGGCCTAACGTTGGTAAATCTACCCTGGTGAATGCCGTGCTCGGCGAAGACCGAGTGGTAGTCAGTGATCTACCGGGAACAACTCGAGACTCGATCGATTCGATCACTCTCCATCAAGGACGGCAGTATCTCTTCACCGATACGGCGGGTATTCGTCGACGCGGAAAGATCGACCGGGGAATCGAAGGCTATAGTGTAGTCCGATCGCACTTGGCCATCGGTCGGTCCGACGTCGGGATTCTGTTACTTGATGCCACGGAAGGCGTAACAGAGCAGGACACCAAGATCGCCGGGCTCATCATCAAGCAAGGACGGGCCTGTTTCCTGTTGGTAAATAAATGGGATCTCCGGGAGGGCGATAGCCAGGCCCGCGCGGAGGTCGAACTGGAGCTACGTCGGCGCTTTCCATTTCTGACCTGGGCACCGGTCCTCTTCGCATCAGCGGCTCATCACGAGTCGCTTGGCCAACTCTTTCCCACTATTGATCGGGTATTCGCAGCGTTTTCGAAACGGATCCCGACTGGAGCGTTGAACAAGTTTCTCCAAGAAATCCTCGCCATTCACCCCTTGCCCGTGCGCAAGGGCAAACCGACGAAGATCACCAAATCTGCCTTTATGACCCAGGTTGCGGTACAACCGCCGGTCTTTGCGTTGTTTGTCGGTCACCCGGACAATATCACGCCAGCCTATCTCCGTTTTCTCGAAAACCAACTCCGTGAGGAGTATGGCTTCGAGGGAGCCCCGATCCGCATGTTGGTTCGGAAAAAATAATTGGTTCAATTTCCGTCACCACAACACCATCTTTGTACGCAACGTCGATGCGAAAGAGACGTTGTAGTCGGTATTCGCAGGGAAATCGCATCTCCTGCATTACTGTCATAGGTGCAGCTCTTGCAGAGTCCGGAAAGCATTTCTCGAAAAGGACCCGGATGCCACGATCATCTCCGAAGAACCATACGAACGCTCCTCAGAATGTTGTCCCAGAATTCGGGGAGACACACCCTAGCGTAACAGAGCCTATGCCACAATCCATTCTCTCTTCTTCCAACTCCGGCATGATTGTATTTTCCTCTTCCGCCCGCGTCCTGCACATGAATGGGCCGGCCCATACCCTGATGTCGTTGTTCGGCACATCTTTCAAGCTCTGGCCTCACATGGCCACCGAATCCGTGCCGTCGATCCTCACCGAGTTCTGTTATGACGTGCTGGCACAACTCCAACTTCGAATCGAGGCACGGGACTGGGCACAATTCGAAATGCGCCGCATCTGTCATATGGTCACACCATCCCTCTTGCTCACAGGGTTCGGTGTGCCGAATTCAACTAACCGTGATATCCGGATCATCCTCACCCTCAATCCTCTGCCTTCCACTCCACATACAGTCAGTGAGTTACGGCATGTCCACCAGCCAGTCGATGTCCATGCTTCCGTCAGTGGCACAATATCGTAAGGGCCTCGTCTTCCGAGTCATTGCCCTGTCGGCTTTCGCCTTGACTCCTCATGGACATCATGTTATTCGCTCAGACTGATGGCGTACTTCACAGAGATATCGAGTCATATCCCTACGGTTTGTAAAGGCACTCGGACTACCGTAGTGCACAATGTCTTTTTCGACAGACTGCCTCGACGTGCACTCGAGTGCTTCTGTGCCTGGATAGTTGTCGTCACCCTGCTCGGCCCAATTCATGCCGAGGAACCACCTCCGCCAGCTGAAACGCCCTCACTCCCCGCGACTGAACCTCTCGACCAACCCCCTGCCACTGTCAACCCAGTCATGGTTGATCCCTTCATACAGTTACAAGGATCAGTGTGGCGGACTAAGGCCGGAATCGTCTTTCTCAAGACTCCGATCGGACTCTTGACCCTCACATCCAAAACAACGCTGAAGGATCTCAAGGCTTCGCAAGAAGTGCATTTTTGGGTGCACGAGCGCCATTCTGTCGTCGAGATCCGAAAGAGGACCGACGGAACGTTAGTCCATCGATACCTCAGCGGGCCAATGACGTCTGGGACTGATTCGCCGAGAACGTTACGCTGGTGGGGGCATGACGGTGATCAGACGGTCCAAGTCGGCACACAGGAAGAACGCCTGGCCAGCTATGGAGAGGGAGATCCGCTGACTGTCGAGATTGATGAAACAAATACCATCATTGGGGTGCACGATCTGCAATTCGACCTGCAGATCAACCAACTCCCACCGGCTGGCGCCGATGTGCAACTCCTCCTTTCGGGAACCGTGTCCAAGCTCAAATCCAATTTCGTCTTTGTCCGCACCCCAGTAGGTCTGGTCATGCTTAATTCAAGGATTGGGATCCCTCGTGTGAAGGTAGGCCAACCATTGACCTTGCGAATCGACCATGAACATGTGACCTTCACGTCCCCATCCACTGGCCCCTAACTCCCCTCCCTCCACCGACCCCCTAGAAGTCTGTGTCCTCCAACGACCCCCCTGAGGGAAGCGAGAACGAAACTGACGGCCTTTCAGCGTCCTGCCAGGTTCGCTTGACAGGCTTCAGCCAACTCCCTAGACTTCGCGCCACCCATGCGCACGCCCACTTCCAAACCACCTCCCCAACGGTCAGCCATGCAAGAGCCTGACGAATTTGATAGGCTGTATCGAGAACATGTCGATCTGATTTATCGATATGCCTATCGCCTCTGTGGGGAAACGGAGTTGGCGAAGGATCTCGTTCAAGAAACCTTTCTCAATGCCTACCAAGGACTTAAAGATTTTCGAGGCGAGGCGAAGGTCTCAACCTGGCTGTACACCATTGCCTCGCGAGCCTGCATACGGTTGCGGCGCAGGCGCAAGGGAGAGCCAGAACATGAGTTGTCGCTCGATGAGTTTGTGCCAACCTCCGAGGGAGAGTTTCGTCTTCAGATTCCTATGGACAGCCTCAGTCCCGAAGAGGCACTGCAGAGCAAAGAACTGCGACAGGCCCTCGACCAGGCGATCGACAAACTGCCTCCCAAATATCGGATGGCCCTGGTGCTTCGCGATATGGAGGGATTGAGCGCGAAAGAAGTAGGTACCATCATGGGCGTGAATGAGCAGGCCGTAAAATCTCGCTTACACAGAGCGCGCCTGTTTGTACGGCGAGAGCTCAGCGCCCGAGGCATCACCGACCACGATAACCAAAAGTAGAAGGTTTGCCCTCATGACTAAGAAAAGGACAACGGTGCCGAAGAAACGGTCCAGACCCTCGTCTCACCTCGATACGCATAGCCAAGGCCATTGCATAGAGCTTCTCCGGAAATTGTCTGCTTATATCGACGATGAACTCCCAGCCGA
>DATDFW010000497.1:0-2866 GCA_036522375.1 Nitrospiraceae bacterium | reverse complement strand
ATACAGGCGAAGAAATAGAGAAAGTGCCGCCAGGCTCCCCTGGTTTCACGCCAGGCCATCCTGAAGATGAAGCGATTCATGCGGATGACTCGTCGGCTGGATAGTCTGAGTCGGTGAGGGTATCGGACTCGATGCGTCCGTCGCGCAACGCAATCACACGCTCCATTGATGATGCGAGCGCGAGATCATGTGTGACGAGGACTAACGTGGTGCCATAGTCGCTATGGAGAGAACGGAGCAGACCCATCACGTGCTCTCCCGTGGACGAATCCAAGTTGCCGGTCGGCTCGTCGGCCAATAGAATCGGAGGGTGGCAGGCGAACGCTCTGGCCACCGCCACCCGCTGCTGTTCGCCGCCAGACAGTTGGACAGGATAATGATGCAGCCGTTCTTCCAGGCCGACGGTCCTCAAGAGATGCGCCGCACGTTCCTGCGCCGAGGATATCCCTGCCAACTCCAACGGCACCAGGACGTTTTCCAGGGCGGTTAGGGTGGGAATAAGATGAAAGGATTGAAAGATATAGCCGATCTGATCGCGACGATACCGTGCCAAGGCACTTTCGCGCATCGTCGAAATCTCCACGCCGTTCAAGGTGATGGAGCCGGACGTCGGACGATCCAATCCCGCGATGAGTCCGAGCAGGGTGGATTTCCCGCTGCCGGAGGGGCCGACAATGGCTACCCCCTGCTTATCAGGAATCTCGAGTGTGACATCGTCGAGGATCGTGATCTGATGGCCGCCGCCGGCCAGGCGCATCGTCAGATGAGAGAGGGTAATCATAGTCTATTATCCGTCAGGCTCCCATAGTATCGTCCACGGCAAGGCTATATTATACTGAATCATGATGCGCCGCTCGTGGATTCTCACAAAACTATTACTCTACTTCTGCCTGATCGTCCCCTATGGCAATGACTGCGTCATTGCCTCCTCCTCACCATCGCTGTCTTCGAGCCCGCCGGGTAATGGAATTGGGACACGTCAGGACACCGACGTGGTGGCTCAACCGGGCCGGAGGGAAGTTCATGGGTCCGCCGAACGCCCGCGCATCGTGGCCTTCGGCGACAGCCTGACGGCCGGCTTAGGAGTGGCCCCGACGGAATCGTATCCCGCTCAACTGCAGCGGACACTGGATGCAGCAGGCTATGCCTATCGAGTCGTGAATGCGGGAGTCAGCGGTGATACGACAGCCGGCGGAGTCCGGAGGGTCTCTTGGGTCCTGACCAGCAAGCCGGAGATCGTCATTTTGGAACTCGGCGCCAACGATGGGCTACGCGGTCTCAGCTTGCGAGAGACCGAAGCCAACCTCGAAAAGATTATTCAACAATTCCAGCAGGCCTCTGTCACCGTCGTACTAGCGGGGATGAAGCTCCCCCCGAACTATGGACGGGACTATACGGATGGATTTGAGGCGCTCTACCGTGCCGTCGGAAAGCAGTACCACCTGACGCTGATTCCATTTTTTCTCGATGGTGTGGCAGGCTCCTCCTCCCTCAACCAAGCCGACGGCATACACCCGACCGGAGAAGGCTATCGCCTCATTGTTGAGAAGGTCTTTCCCGTACTTGAGCCGCTGCTGAAGCGAAACCGGTGACCACGCCCAATGCCATGCCAGAAATTCGATAGCCGGCACATCGAGCGAGGTCGCTAGTTGCTGGCGAGGGGCGCCGGAGTAGTCGACGGACAGGCGCCTGGGGTCATGTACAGCAAATAGTTGCCCATCCCATGCTGCGGCTCCGGCTTCTGTAACGGATGGTGATGCACCATGACCATCTCGTAGTCCTCCGCCTTCCTCACCGGAAACCCCTGCGGGTCCTGATAGACCTGGTGCGGACGAAACTCCAGAAAGGTCCCGTCCAAGGCGACGTCCGGCACCGTCCGCAGCAGCGTCTGCTTCGTCGTCCGATTGTCCAGCCCGATCATGAGCAGTTCGTCATGCCCATGTGGGTAGGCGAACTTCACACAGCCATCCATCGAGAACTTCAGCGGCGCGCGGTGGATCGTCACCCCGTGCGTGATCTCAATCCCTTCATCCGTCTGGTCGGGGCCGCGCTGGGCGAACTTACTGAAGCACACAATGTTGACCCCCACTTGATAGACCTCCAGCTCGGTGACCGGGGTGCCCTCGGGGGCCAGATACATGGTGAAGGTGGCCATCACGTCCTTGGTGCGCGGAGCCTTATGATAAAAGGCCACAATCGACATGAGGTGATCTTCTTTGGCCAGCTTGACCCCATAGCCGGCCGGAAACCGGGTCTCGGTCATCTCCAGCCCGGCGCCGGCAAAGAACAAGGGTTCCCCCTCGCAGGAGACACTCGGCTTGCTGTTGTTGAGCATCAGGATGTGATGGAGATAGTTTTTGGGGAGCGGGGTGCCGTCTTTCGTGAAGACGGCGGTTTTATAGCCCACCATATAGCGATCCGCCGGGAGCTGAAAGGCATGCTTGGGCATCGAGGCGGCGAGGTCGCCGTCGTGCCCGGCCGGCAGATCGATGGGGCCAAACGTCAGGGTGACGGTATTGGGTTCGACCGTCACCGTCGTGGTGGTTTGCTTCGAGAGGGTCGGGACGGCATGATGGTCGTGCCCGCTGTCGGCCAAGACCGGGGCCACAAGGCAAAAGCTAACGAGCAGAGTCCAGAAGGCCTGACGCATACATCCTCCCAAGAAAAATGGCCACGAGAAAAAATCTCCAAGATATCTGTGCCAGACTGACAGAATAAATTGATTCGCTTCACCCGGCCACTTTAGTTTAAACAAACAAACCAAATAAACAAGAGAAACCAGCCGGTTCTTCCACGACGCGGTTCGGCAGACCTGCCACCCCGAGCCAGGGAGATCCGAAGCTCTGCTGGGCGCGAATAACAACGG
>DATDFW010000496.1:0-9127 GCA_036522375.1 Nitrospiraceae bacterium | reverse complement strand
CGATGGGGGACTGGTAAAAAATTATAATGCTCGTAAGAAGGCTGTGAGATGGTGTTTCTCGGCTTCGGTTAATTGCGTTCGTCCTACAATATCTTTCACTTTGACCTGTTCTGCTATTTTCTCCGCGTCCTGTCCTGAAGGTGCGCCAAACGCGTCATACGAAAAATCTACGCCATCGAAGCCTTTTTTCTTTGTGTTGGTAATTGACCCAGTATGATTGATCTTCGACGAATGTTTCTCTGTCTTGGACTGAGCATTTTCCCGCTGCTGTGAAAAGGCCTCATCATTGAAAGATGCGCCGATGGTCCAGACGCTCATAGCCCCTACCATGATCATGAAGGTCTGACAGGATCGCTGCAGTTCGAATCGCATGATGCCTCCTAAGCTCTCAATCAAGGTCGTTTACAGGCGATAAACATGAATGTGTATGGGCATGGACCTTTACCCGACTCAGTGAATTTGAGTTGCGCCAATGGTTTCTACCCTACCACCAGGATCAGTCGTCATGACCTAGTTAAGTCCCTGGCTCTCCTGACTCGGGTTATGGGCCGTGCCACGCCTCAAAGACCGGCAGGACAATTAATCATGGCAAGTAATCATGGCAAGCTGAACAATCCCTACACTTTTGTTTGACCCAAGCATGCATGCCTTTAGGCCCAAGTCGTCCTCGATTCACCCGATCCCCCCATGCGCCCTCGGACCCCACAACTATTTTCCATCGCTGTTCTAATAATTCGTGTATATGTCTCATATACAGTTGGGCCTGCGACATTCGGGCTCTATCTTCACTTGCGTGATGAACCTCGTATTAACGGGACATTCCATTGATGTTAGCAGCGGGAATTACAAAAATCGCGGCTAGGGAATCCTACAGTTCCACATACGCCGATCTTCTGTGATTATGAGCGCGTGCCATGGGCCTTTTATCACGGCCCACATTGCATGGGGACCGAGATTGAATCGAGGAAATAGTGAACAGCAGTATTTGATCAGAGCTATGCGCTGTCAGTTCGAAGTAAGGGTTTTCGTGACCAATGAATTACATGAAAGGAGGAAGAAGACATGTCGAACATCACCACATCAATCGAAGTCAACGTACCGGTCAAGACCGCCTATAATCAATGGACCCAGTTTGAAGAATTTCCTCGATTCATGAAAGGGGTTAAAGAAGTTCGTCAAGTGGACGACAAGCGTCTTCATTGGAAAGCCGAGATCGGAGGAAGAGAGAAGGAGTGGGATGCGGAAATAACTGCGCAGACGCCAGATAAGCGCATCGCGTGGAAAACGATAGGCGGTGCGAACAATCAAGGGATCGTGACCTTTGAACCAATTTCAGAGAGTAAGTCCAAAATCGATCTGCACATTGCCTATGAGCCTGAGGGGGTAGTAGATACTATGGGAGATGAACTGGGTGCGGTAGAGCTCCGCGTGAAGGAAGACCTCGAACGTTTTAAGACATTTATCGAAGAGCGGGGAAAGGAGACCGGTGCTTGGCGCGGCAAGGTGTAAAGCATACCAACAATACTAATTGCCAATGACTTGCTGTCGGGATCGTTTTCCATGATAAGCCCAAACAGCGCTAGGAGTCACAGGCTTTCGGTATAAGACCACTCGTCAAAGAGGATCCCAGCAAGTTCCCTTTGTTCGAGTTATATTTCGCGACTCCGGCAACTCCACGCGAGAATTATCGTGTGGATATTCTTCACCAACCGATGTCGGATTTGGAAAGGGAAGACAACTCTCTATTCCAGATCCGACAGTCGGCAGCGGGGAGCTGACCCTAGCACTCGAGACCTGCCATCACCAAATTTTCTCCATCGCTAATCGTATAGAGGCATTGGGAGGGAGCCAGAGTCATTGGTCTCCGCAGCACTCGCTGAAAAAATTGAGCCCCTCAGGGCTCTGTGGGGTTCCAATGAAGCTGTCCGGGTGTTGGTCGTCATGCCTTCGATAGAAATAAACCAAGGGCCCAGAAAGATGGAGCTGAGTAATCGGAACGAAGCAAAGGTGAAAGATTAAGAATGACGCGTTGCCGCTGCCATCGGATCAAGAGGTAGTACTTCACGCTTGATTCTCTACAAGAGCTTTGCACGACAAATCATATAACATCTGCAATTGGGCTACCCGCTGTTCGATGTGTCCGCCAAGTACTTCATGTTTCACAAGGGATATTCCCAGTCCTGTATCCAGCCGATTCAAGATATAAAAAAGAACGTGGTTGTGCATTTCAGCAAGTAGCGCAATGGCAGCAAGCTCTGTAGTCGATGCCAATGAGTAGAAATCATAGAAAGGAGTAAATCATGCTGAGCATGTATGGGATTCTCCTCAGTGAAATCGTTCTTGGTGTGGCACTCATGATTTTGCTATTCGCACCAGTTACGAATGCGGAGATGGGTTCGTCGAAGACAGACAGCGAGTTGCAGTCGGACAGGCCCAAGACGCCGATGCAGCCTGGCCAAACGGATATATCGAATACCCCGTCGCACTCTAGCGAACTCCCATCCCGCTATTCAGTCATGCCGGTTGCGAGAGGAGAAAAGATAGATGTAGAAAGCTCATTGATAGGCGATACAGTGATGAATCCAAAAGGAGAGCAGCTCGGGAGATTGGAGCGATTGATCAAGGATTCAGAAACGCAAAAGATCGAATATGCGATGATCTCAATCGGGGATACCGGTGAATACAAAGCGTTCCCATGGAGTAATTTCAAAGTGAATAAGGAACAGGGCAACGTCGTGCTCAACGTAACAAGAGAGCAGTTGCAGCCTGGTCTCGTCCAAACCGATCTCTCGCCGGATGTCACAAAAGTAGTGGAGGACCAACTGAAGACACTCCGAAAATCAGAACCTCGGAGAGCCGAAAAGCGAGAGCGTTCCAATGTAGAAGGTCAGGGTCCAATGGGGGAAAGTACGGCAAGCGGCTCCGGTCCTTCCGGTCCGAGTGCAATGCCACCGGGGGGCAAATAGAATTAGGGTGCGACAGCAGTTAGAGAAGGCAGACGGGGCAATAATGGGCGAAGGACGACGGCATGAAAGGAATCCACCTTGTCTCCGAGTCCAACATAAGCAAGAGCGATTCAAATCTTTCATCGCGAGCTCGGGAGTTTGGGCGGGCGGAACAACATCTGAAGATTTGATTCACACAAGCTAAGGAGGACAACATGAATAAGCTGACATTGTTAGTCTGTACGGTGGCGGCACTGAGTTGGGGGGTCGGAACTGTGAAAGCCGCCGAGTCAATGATGGACAAAGAGGCGAAACCGACAATTGGAGAGCGTCTGAGCAAGGACACCGTGAAGGGTACGCTGATGAAAATAGATGGAGAGTCTTACTGGATCAAAGATACGGACGGAAAAGAAATTAAACTACACGTCGATTTGAGCACGAAACGGGACAAGGTCATGGTCGGAGATAAAGTAAAAGCCTATGTCACTGATAATGGACACACTACCACCCTACTGCGCGAAGAGTGAGCGAGCGTGCACGCCCTAGCATTCGTGGGCGTAATAGGCCTTTCACCAGTATGCATTGTTTTCAGCGTGCAATAGGATGCTAGAGCTTCGGAAAGACGCAATGCAAAAACTGTGAACGTACGACGGAAACGTGGTGCACGCACAGTGGAAGCGTGGCGAGAACCGAAGTGAAAGGCTCGATTCCGAAAGGCATCGGGCCTTTGTCTTGTCCAAGGCGAGCCGTGGGCGGATTCAATTCCGAGCCTCATTGATAAGCCAGCGTCCAAAATCATAGCAGCCCCATTGTGAAAGGTATCGTGGCGAAGAAAGTAGAGAATCTGTGCGGTAGAGCTTCGCAGTAATGGAAATACTCCCCTAGCCGTTGTCGCGAACAAGCTTGGGGACCTTTCTCATTCGGGAGGACCGCCAGTTCGAATTCCTCGTGCCGCCCGCTTGTCACGGATCGTGTCGAGTTCAGTTTTCATGGCGGCAAAGGCGTGGCGAATTGTAGCCTCGAAACTGTTGTCATGTTTTCTCGCGATGACCGTATGTCCGGGAATATGTAAGACGATCAGCACATCCCATGAATCCTCTGCCTTTCTGTGGTCGAGCTTGGCCACGGTGACCCGGATATGCGTGATCTCACGACCCGGATACAGATCGGCTGTGCGTGATGCAATTTCGGATTTCCATTCCGGAGTGATATCGACATGGCGGCCTTCCAGTTGCAGATCCATGACGTCCTCCTCAGTCTTTGTCACCGAGGATGGCTGCTCAAATTATTAGGATGCCTCGCTTGATGTTCCTGGATCTCCTCCAGCGTGACGCCCCACGACGGTTCCCACATGCATCAAAGGCTGCACCGCCGCGAGATCACCCAGGTCCTCATCCCCGGTCTGCGCGTCCTCATACTCCTCCATGACGAGGAACTTAACACCGAAGCGTCCTCAATACCCTAGCATTCTCCCGGCGAACGATAACTAGTGAAGTCCCTAATAGGCCCCTTTTGGAATAGTCAATCATTCAAGCACACGCAAAATAACCGGCCTCTTTCTATTCCATTATCATCGAGACAAAGCCCGAAGCGGTGGCGATGCTTGAATCCCCTGGTGTGACGGTGAATCAGATCGCGCCGGACCTATAGATTGGTGCGACGGTACTGGAGCGATGACGGAGCAAGTTACATCAAGCCTCGACCGCGGGATGAGAATCTGGCCCTTCTGCGGCAGATAGCCCGAGTTGACAAGGAGACTTGGCCTATGGGTTTTTCCTAGGCGAATGGTCAGAGAAAAAGATGTACGTATAGGTCAAGCAGGTGGGAATAATTAATTACTGATTGGAGGCACATCATGGATAGATACTGTGGAGGACTCCTTCTTGGCCTATTAATTACGTCAGGCTGTATCACGCAAACAACTGTCGAACTGACAAAGGCTCCCTTCAATGCGACGACGGATCTCACCAATGGCACATCAGAGGCTGTAAAGGATATTCTTGACCCCTTGACGAAATTTACATCGAGTACCACGCCAGGGGCATTTGCCGACCATCTCCTAAGAGCCAGGCAGAAAACCGAAGTCTTTGCCATCTATTCGTATGAAAACTTGCGGGCAGACATCGCTCTGGGGTCTGGCGAATATTTGGTCTCCCTTGCCACGCTTGCCGGTGTACCTTCTGGTCGACAGATTGAATTTCAAGGCAAGATGCGCAATGCGTATTCGACCATGTTCAACGAAACAATGCCCTTTCGTGAATCGACAGTTCGGATGGTGGACGCGGCTTGGTCGGAGGGATTCGGGAGACTGGAAACCGAGAGGACTGAGCAACGGTCGCATCTCATCCCCAGTGTCGAACCGAGAGTGAAAAAGACCGGGAGATCGTCTGCGCTCATATCAATGCAATGAACAGTTGGCTTGTGGCCTGCTCGATGACAATTCCGCCTAAACAACGCTCCGCATGGGTCCGAGAGTAGTCTACTATTGGGGATGCAGCCATACCTCCAGGATTACTTTGGCCAAGCACGGCGATACTCAGACGGATAATTCCCCGACGGCCACCAGTCTCTTGAAGACAACCTATACGCTCGACATCGAATACTAAGTTGGGGAAATCTTGGCGAGACAACGTCTCCACTAGGGTTATCCCTTGTACCAACCTCTTCTAGCCGGGGTAGGCTGTGAAAAAGGCTCGATCTGTAAGGGTGCTGTCATTTAGCCCATATTCCTTGACCACTTATCGCCAAGCTAAGTAACGATGTTTTCTCCGCGCTCCGGCGACGAGCGGCATTCTGAGAATAACCTATACCCTGCGATCATTCTCTACAACTCACAGGAGCAACGGGTGCCGTGATACATACGGGTCGACCTCTGAATGAGACTCGCACGAGCTTAGTCTGGGATTTTGAAGCGATCTTGTGTGACTTGGACGGAGTCATCACCAACACGGCGGCATTACATGCTGCCGCCTGGAAGCGATCGTTTGATGAGTATCTTATGAAATTGGCTGCCCGAACGGGATCGTCCTGTGCTCCATTCCGTCTCCAGGAGGATTATCGATTGTATGTAGACGGCAAATCACGACACGATGGGATCGAAGCGTTTCTCAAGTCGCGAGGCCTGGATCTTCCACTGGGTTCATCAGACGATCACTCCGACAAGGACACGATCTTTGGATTGGCGAGCAAAAAGGATGAATACTTTGAAGCGACCTTACGGGCGAGCGGCGTGGTTGTGTATCCCGGTACGGTCCAGTACCTTCGTTCAGCCAAGGCGGCCGGCTTGAAAGCCGCTGTCGTATCGTCGAGTCATCACTGCCGAGACATCATTAGCACTGCGGGCGTGACCGCGCTGTTTGAGGCGCGTGTCGACGGCCAGGAGATCGACCGTCTTCATCTTCCCGGCAAACCTGCTCCCGATGCATTTTTAGAAGCGGCACGTCGGTTAGGCGTGCTCCCCAGAAAAGCGATAGTGATTGAAGATGCCCAGGCCGGAGTTCAAGCCGGGCGTGCTGGAGGATTCGGTCTGGTGATCGGCGTGAACCGGGAGGATCAGGCTGAAGCACTCCGGCAGCATGGAGCGGATATTGTGGTCGATGATTTGGCCCAACTGTTGCCGTCAGGCGAAACATCACAATCAGTCTAGGTGTCGTCGGCGATGCCGTCACATCCGGACGTCATCTCTCTTCACGGTGATCCCATGATCCATCGACCTCGATTCCATCCGCCCCCTCATATCTACCCTCCCGACGAATGGAGTCTCATCGAAAAACGATTTATGCCTGACTTGCTTGAGCAAGGCGAGACCATGTTTGCCCTCGGAAATGGCTACCTCGGAATGCGAGGCTGTTTCGAAGAAGGAGGACCGATTGGTCAAAACGGCACGTTCATCAATGGCTTTTACGAACGTTGGCCCATCGTCTACCCCGAAGAGGCCTATGGTCTCGCGACGGCAGGACAAACAATCGTTAATGTGACGGATACCAAGATTATCAAGCTGTATGTGGATGATGAACCGTTTTGGCTTCCGCATGCCAATGTTCGACAGTTTAGCCGGCGACTGAACATGCAGGCCGGAACGCTAGATCGTGACGTGTTATGGGAAACACCGGCTGGGAAAAGGGTCATGATCAGTTCGCGCCGGCTTGTCTCATTCGAGCACCGGCATCTGGCGGCCATCTTCTACCAGGTGACGCTGTTGAACGCGGCTGCGCCCATTGTGCTGTCCGCTGAAATGATTGCAAACGAGCCGATTCCGTTACGACCCAATTCCGATCCCAGACAAGCCAAGGTGTTTACCGAGAAAGTCTTGCAGCACCGACTGAGTTATGCGAAAGGCCTGAGAATCGTCCTCTGTCACTCCACGAACAAAAGCGGCCTCAGCCTTTCCTGCGCCATCGACCATGTACTCGAAACGACGTGTCCTGCGACCTGGGCAACCCATTATACGGAAGATGCGGGTCAAGTCGTTGCGACTATCAATGCCGAGCCCGGCCAGCCGATCAGTTTGGTGAAATATATGGCCTATCATACGAGCCAGACAGCGCCACCGGAGGAACTCTGTGCGCGGGTGGAGCGCACAGTGGATCGGGCGGTCGCCGACGGGTTTCCCGCTCTACTGGCGAGCCAAAAGCGATATCTGGACGACTTTTGGCAACGAAGCAATATAACGGTCACGACGAATCCTGCACGAGCGCTTGCTTCAACGACGGCGGTCCAGCAAGCCATCCGCTTCAATCTCTTTCACATTTTGCAAGCCGCCGCTCGCGCAGAGAATACCGGCGTACCGGCAAAAGGACTGACAGGCGGCGCCTACGAAGGCCATTATTTTTGGGACAGCGAAATCTATGTGCTCCCGTTTCTGATTTATACGGCCCCGCGCATCGCGAAGAATCTCCTGCGATTCCGTCATGGCATGTTGGACATGGCGCGTGAACGGGCGCGGGAGTTGAATCAACGAGGAGCGATGTATCCCTGGAGGACGATCAATGGTGAGGAGGCGTCGGCCTATTATGCCGCAGGAACTGCCCAGTATCACATCAATGCCGACATCATCTATGCCTTGAAAAAATATGTGCAAGCGACTGGCGACGAGGAATTTCTCTTCGAAGAAGGGGCCGAGATGTTGGTGGAAACGGCTCGTTTGTGGCGATCGCTCGGATTTTACTCAGCACGCAAAGGCGGACAATTCTGTATTCACTGCGTGACTGGTCCTGATGAGTACAGTACGATGGTCGATAACAATACCTATACCAATTTGATGGCGCGAGAGAATCTTCGGTACGCGGCAGAAACAGTGGAAAAAATACGTGAGCAGCGACCGGATTTGTTTACGGCCCTGACGCACAGAGTTCGCCTGGATCATTTGGAGGTGTCGGAATGGAAACGGGCCGCCGAGCGGATGTACATTCCATTCGATGAAAGAGCCCAGATTACGCCCCAGGATGACCAATTTCTGGACCAAGAACCGTGGGACTTCGAACAGACACCGACCACAAAGTATCCGCTGCTGCTGTACTTTCATCCATTGACGATCTATCGGTATCAAGTCATCAAGCAAGCCGATCTCGTGCTCGCCATGCTGCTACTCGGCCATGAGTTTTCATCGGATCTGAAACAACGCAACTTCGAATTTTACGATCCCATCACCACCGGAGATTCCTCGCTCTCTCCATGCATTCAAAGCATTATGGCCGCCGAGGTCGGCGACATGGGAAAAGCCTTAGAGTATGCCAGGGTGGCGACCCTGATGGATTTGGGCGATGTGGCGGGGAACGTAAAAGACGGGTGTCATATCGCCGCCATGGGAGGAGTCTGGATGGTATTCGTGTACGGGTTTGCGGGCCTACGCGATTATCATGGCGAACTGAATTTCCGACCTGCCTTACCTGACGTGCTGGACTGCCTTCGATTTGAGCTGATGTTCCAAGGGCAGATTCTCGAGATCCATATTGGGCAAGAGACAACTCGATATACATTGAAAAACGGGAACGGACTCCGGCTGCGTCACGATGGGAAAGAAATTCGATTGTCCCGCGAAGTGCCGACCCTCGATTGCCCGACCCGAAAACCCTCTGAACGCGTGGTCAAGAAATTGGAATAAATCCTTGGCAAGACGGCGTAACCGTGGCAACCCTGGCAACGTCTGCTGCGTTCCTATGGCCGTTGAATGACTAACCTGC
>DATDFW010000495.1:0-3972 GCA_036522375.1 Nitrospiraceae bacterium | reverse complement strand
ACTGCGACCAGTACCTGTTCTGCCAGAGCAGGCGTCACGGCCAATGAAAACAGCACCAAGGACAGCAAAAACCTTTTCCTAATAGACCTCTCCTAAAACATCCGCTGAATGGCCTGTTTTCCATTGTGACAGCTATCACTCGTCCTGGATTCGTAGTCAATCCGGCGTTCATCATCCGGCTATGCGTTTGTATGCCGATCGAAAGGAACGAGTCCGATCGATGCAATCAGAATGTCTACAACCTGATCCTCACTGAAGCATAAAAATAATCTGAATCATTGCTCCCGCCGGCGGGCATTTGCGCGATGATGGTGGGGCTGTCAAAATACGATCCCTTGAACCAATGCACGTACCCGAAGTCAAAGTCCATGTTTTGTCGCATAGCCCATAGTGGAGCCCATTGCGCACGAAGTTGCACATCGTGCCCCAAATAGTTTCCTGACTTTCCTGTGGTATCTTGCAAGCCGTTCCCTGCAAACTGTGCGGTGGCTTCCGCCAAATACCAGAATCGTTGCTTGACTGTGAGTACCAAAGTATCCGTAGGTTGAAGGATCAGCCTCCAACCCGGAGTACTGATGTTGGACCGGGCAAATGCCCCCCAAATTCCCGTGGGATTCAAATCAAAATTACGGGCGCCGAACAGGATATCGAAGTCTCCGTCCTGGCTTCCTGGCTGGGTGCTGCGACTGCCGCTGGAATAGGTATACTGCACCAAAAACCGAGGGGTCCAAGGCAGATTAAACGTGTACCCCGCTTCCACATTGGGGTTATAAGCAAAATGCTTGACGTGGCCCAAGTATCCCGTTTGAACGGCCCCCTCGAATTCATAATCGACTTCATTGATCGCGGGTAACTTGAAGAGCCGAAGACCGTACGTGTTATATGTACGGTGAAGAGTTTTAGTTTGAGATTCTTGATCGTTTAACCCGAAATAATACGCATTCACACTCAACCAGGGCACGTGTGCGCTCTCCACGTAGGTCCCCCAGAACATACTCTTTGCGGTCTGCGTGTCCAGTTGCACATCATCCCGAAATACCGGTTCCACTAAAAAGGCCCTGAACCGCCAGGTTTGGCCTTCGCTGATTTGCCAATGCACCCCATCGAAGGCATTGGTGGTATTTCGGAAATCGTTTCGGGCCACGTACCGGCGCATGCCGAAATCCATGGTCATACGCCCGAAATGCAAGTCTGTTCGCAATCCGCTCCCCCCAATATTGTTGAGGCTCAATGCCCCGAAGAGCTGCAGGATGTCAAACTGATTGACCGTTTGGGTAGTCCTGAAATCCCCCGGCTGATCGTTCGACAACTCCCGCGAATCCTGCCCTTCGAAGAGAAACCGGAAAGGGCCATTGCCTCCCAAGCCTACGCGCGCTCTGGATCGGAGGGCTAACTGGGTATCGTTTCCCCCGTTTCCAGCTTTTTGAGTGGATCGCCAGGGATGGTCGAGCGATTCGAACCGGGTCCGGTTTTCGAAGCCCAAGTCAATCCAATCGGGTAAGTGCGTCGCGGTTTTCACATAGCGGGTCCATTCGATGTCTCTCCGTAGATTGAGGACCGCATCAGCAGGTTCGATCCAGTCTTTTCCCTTCTGTGCTGATACTTCGAGGTACCTCTCGTTGGTGATCAACCCATTCGTGCGCATAAGTTTGAGCACAGGGTCTTCGGTCGATCGAAATACCCACTCTCCGTTCTTCTGGACCATCTCTCCATACTCAACGGCCCTCACCGTACCCGCTCCCACAAAGAGGAGAAGCACGATGATGAAAGCAGACCAGCAACTTCTCTCGACCATGAATCCTCCCCATGTTCATCCAAATTCATAAATCATACCTAATGGATCATGCAGGATACTAATATGGGCAGGAATGATAATTTACAGCATATTTGTATGTCAATACTACATCGTAAATATCAGGCTTTCGAGATATTTGAATCGGCATTGGTTATTCAGCTTAGCCTTCGGTTGCCCAGACCGTGGGGTTTCAGGAAAAGAGCCGATCCACAATAGCCAGTCGTCTATTTCGACTAATGAAACGGTATCGTCGTCACGTATTTCGAATGGTCTGATGGGAATTGTGATCTCCACATTCGTCAGACTGACTCGGACCACCTTGCGGATACGTATTGGCATACGCACAGACCTGCGCGTAAGTTGGCAGACAGCCCTTACCTCTCGCAGCACAGTGAACATTGGACAAATAATCTGGGTAAACACTCCTGAGGGAGCTGTGCATCTTGAGGCTGGTGCCTTTCGTTTTGGTAAGCAACGTTTGAATCGATGGATTGGACGAGTGGTGCGGCTGAATCGGACAGACCAAGATCTCGTCACCACCGTTAGGTCTATCGCGAAAGCATTACTTTGAAGAGTATTGGTCGAGGTCTTTAAAAACCTCGCGAAGCCCTCAAGGTAAAGGTAACTTACCGCTTCTCCCAAGCCTTTTCACCCCGTTTCAACAGTTTTTTCCAAAGCGTTCGTATTTTCTTTTTCGCCTGCTCGCGCCGTTCTCGTTGGCGTTCAACCATACGTCCGGCGACGAAGGCAGCCCGTACGTTCGTCGAATGTTTGAGGAATGCCCGGACATGCGCTTCGGCTTGAATCGCGTCTTGGTGCATGCCTAAGACATCCTGTACAGTGCCGGCGGTCTTAATGAAGCGTGCGACCGCTTTGCCGTCCGCGAGTGCCGCGAGCTGTGCGGCATACCGAGCTCGTTTGGTTTTGATGCGAATCTCATGGAGTCTGGCATTGTTCGGAGACGATTCAAGCCGCCGAATCGCCTTCCGCAATTTCGTGAAGGCGCTCTTTGCAAGATCATTTAACGTAATGGTCGTTTCGACAATGATCGGATCGTGCTTCGCCTGTTCGAGTCGTCTGGTGAGATCGATATAGCGTGCACTCGTCATTTCACCCAATAGGACGCCATGGATCTTGTTCCGTTCGGCCTCCAGATGGGTGATGAATTCTTCCAGGGGCCGGCGGTCCCGTGCATCGAGCGCGGCTGACTCCCCACGGAAATAGGCGAGCTGTACATCGAGATCACGAGCGGGTCCCAGTAGTTGCCCGAGCCAACGCAACTCATTTTGCAATGAGTCTGCCCATTCAGGAACGAACAAAGGCTTGGCGGCGCGGATGATCGCGCGCAATTGTCTCGTGGCCGTGCGCATTTGGTGCAGACTTTCAGATTCTCTTCCCAATCTGACACCTGGGTCATGCGCGAACAGCCATCCGGTATGGTGAGCCAGGGCCCACTTCACATGATCCACAGCCGGCGCATCCACTGCCGGCGACGGCTCGAGATTTGGTGTAGGCAGGGAAAGCGCGCGAAAGAGCTTGGGGCGTCCATCATGGTCTTGGGCTCCGGCTTGACGGAGCTGTCCTTCAAGGTCTGGCAGCGTGCTGTCATTCCCATTCACCTGTTCGATCTCGAGTTCTCGAAAACGCTGAAGCACCGTTCCGTTCTTGACAACCGCCACGTAATCGAGCGTGACATCAGCCATAGGATGTTTGTCCGTGCACACACGGATTCCCGATCGCCAAACCCGTAAGGTTGCCACCGGAACGAGCCTGCGGCGCCCAAGATGGAGAAAGAGCAGATCGAGGAATGTTGTAGGTGGACGAGACTGGCGACCGACTATTTCAACTTCCTGCCGGTTCTTCATTAGGGGAAGCTTCAACTGCCACGCCTGTTTTCCTCGTTCGACTCGATGACGAAGCGTGATTCTCGCTTGAGCTAGGTCGTACTGAGGGGTGTCGTAGTAGGTCGAAGTCAGTAGGCGTCGCGGCAGCGGTGTGCCGGGAAGAGGGGGTAGGCGAAAATGGTCATCGATCGCTAGCTTGACTTCGCGCTCAACCGTCGATGTGACAGTGGAGAGATCTGGTGATTGTGAAGGAGGATTGTTAGCACGAGCCATCACAGTCTCCTCACGCGAGAACTAAATGTCGCAGATGAAAGGGGAGGGAAGCAATCCCCA
>DATDFW010000494.1:0-3051 GCA_036522375.1 Nitrospiraceae bacterium | reverse complement strand
CGTTCTTTGTGGTGATGTATTCCATCTCGTCCGTGAACGAGGGGAAGTTCCGAACGGTGAGCGAATCGATTAAAGCCGCGCTGCACCCCATCGTGAGCACTCCAAGTACGGCTCTGCCCTTCACCATTGGACAAAACAGAGCCTTGACGGTGAATCCGACCGTCGAAAGTGCAAAGGAGCCGGCCGTACGGCGTCTCCGTCAGATTATGCGTTCTCTCAAGAACGAAACACATCTGGAAGTGATTCAGCTAAAGGAACTCACGAACGGGGACATCGTGTTGACGCTGCCGGATGCGGTGTTGTTTCGCAGTGGGGAATCCGTTCTCTTGCCCGAGGCCCAGCCATTCATCCAGGCGATCAGTGAAGTGCTGATCGAGCTGAATCGTCATGTGCGTGTGGAAGGGCATACCGACAATGTGCCGATCACCACAGTGCAATTTCCATCAAACTGGGAGCTGTCAGCCGCTCGTGCCGTGACGGTAGTACGCGAATTGTCCGAACGGTATGGTGTGGAGTCCAATCATCTTACGGCGGTGGGTCATGCCGATTCTCGTCCTCTCACGGATAATCTGACGCAAGAGAATCGGGCAAAAAACAGGCGGGTCGAGATTGTCGTGCAGGGACGCAGGCCGATTCCACTGCCGATCGAGACGGAAGAACCGCGCACCGCCTTGGAGATGTTTGCCGCTCCTCAAGACCCTGTGAAGCGAGAGGCAGGTCCAATTCCCCGTGATGTTCTCCCGTTGCAGCCGTCGTCGTCGCAGGCGAAACCGGCGCTTCGTCCATGAACGACGGCACATGGACAAGCTCTCAAGAATCGCAACGAACATCCCGATAACGAATCCATCGACAAGCATTCTTGAAGGGATCAATAGGCACTATGGAAGCGAACGACAAACTCTGTAAGCCATCCGGTGAATTGACGATCTTCGAAGCAGCTGAGTTTAAAGAGTCCCTGATCAGGGTGCTCGCGTGCGACGGTTTGGTATGCCTGGATCTCTCACAGGTCACGCGTGTGGATACGGCTGCAATCCAGTTGATGTGGGCGGCCCGCAAGCTGGGCCGTCTCCTGGTTACCGGTATTTCGCAAGAGCTTCAGACAAAGCTGAAACAGCTCGGATTCACCGAAGCGCTCAGCGAGTAGCAGTTCGCGACGGCGGGGCCGGCAAAGACACTGGGCCGTATGGCTCACGCAGTGAAGGGTAAAGATGACGATATGACGACGCCGTGGGTGGAGTATTGCCTATGGGCACTCGCTGGTACCGTGATGGGCGCGGGACTCACAGCCTGGATACTGCGAGGCACCGAGAGTGCCAGGTGCCTCGCGATAGACGACAGCGAGGCGAACGAAATCAGCCGGATCAAAGAACACCAGCAGGCGTGGGAAGCATTTGCGGTCTGCGCGATACACTTGATTCCGGTCTTGAAGAAACAAATGGAAGGTGTAACTCAACAGACGGAGCGGGCGGCGATGGATTTGATGGTGCACATGAGAGCATTGATGTCGCCGACCACGGCGTCACGACCAGTGGATCCATCATCGGATCTCACAAAGGTCGTGATGGCGATGCAATTCCAGGACATCACCCAGCAGAGATTGGAACACGTGGCTCAGGCATTGGATCAATGGCACAAACACCTCCAAGCGTTGTTGAAGGGGCCGCAGGACGAGAGTGCCAGACGAGAAATCGCGTTGCTGCAACAACTTGAAGAGAGCTACACCATGGAAGAAGAGCGTCGCCTTCATACAGTCGCGCTGGCGCCCGATTATCAAGAACCAGTGCCAATAGAGACGGAGCCGACGGAAGTGAAGTCGCAGTCCATCTCGCTGTTTTAAGTTCGAATCGACTGGTGTCATGTGGGGAATAGATCCGCTGGCTTCGCGCGATAGGTCGTGGGAGGAAGATATGAGTAAGACTGCATTAGTCGTAGACGATTCGCCGACCATGCGGCAGATGGTGGCGCTTACCTTGATCAATGCCGGCTTCACAGTGGTGGAGGCCGAACATGGGAAGGACGCCGTCAACAAGATCGCCGGCGGATCGAAGATGGATATTGTTGTGACCGATTTGAACATGCCCGAAATGGATGGAATTACCCTTATCAAGGAACTCCGGAAAATGTCGGCCTTCAAATTCACGCCGATCCTGATGCTCACGACCGAATCAGCGGAAGATAAGAAGCAAGCCGGTAAGGCAGCTGGTGCGACCGGGTGGATCGTGAAGCCCTTCAATCCGGAATTGATGCTGAAGGTCATCGCCAAGGTGTTACCAGCATGAAGCGGCAGACGGCACGTCTCGCTTGTCACGCGGATACTTCCCGAACGACGCTTCCCGAACGACGAGGCTAAGAATGAGCAACGATTTCGCACAATTTCAAGATGCATTTTTTGAGGAGGCGGCGGAGCACCTGGCCATCGTTGAGGAAGGGTTGCTGGCACTTGAACAACACCCGGAGGACCGCGACCTCCTGAACAAAATCTTCCGTTCGGCGCATTCGATCAAAGGCACGAGCGGTATGTTCGGCTTCAACGCCGTCGCGCAGTTTACCCATAAGATGGAGACGCTGCTCGACTTGCTTCGCAACGGCCAGAAGGTAGTCACGCCGCAGATCGCAGATCTTCTGCTCAAGGCGACCGATTGTTTGAAGACATTGATCGATGCGTCGAAGGGCGGTTCAGCCGTCGATGAGGAAACGGTGCAACGGCTTACGGCCGAGTTGGCTGCAGCGAGCGCATCCGGAAGCCAGCCGTCCACCGTGACGGCAGGAGTGCCAAAAACCAACTCCGCGCAGGCTTCCGATCATAACCATATATACAGCATTGCCTGGGCGCCGCCGGTTTGGCTGTTCCAACGCGGGCTCGATCCGCTCCAGATCTTCAAGGAGCTGAGCAATCTGGGGATCCTGTCCGAGGTCACCGTCGATACGTCCAAACTTCCCGATCTGGCAACCATCGACCCGGAAACCTGCTATCTCTCCTGGACCATGAAGCTGGAAACGGCCAAAAACCGAAGTGTCGTGGAGGCCGTGTTTGAATTTGTCCGCGAGGAC
>DATDFW010000493.1:0-4954 GCA_036522375.1 Nitrospiraceae bacterium | reverse complement strand
GGTTCTACGCGTGAGAGCGCCGTCGCCGCGGTGGAAGGGAGAACACTTGTGAGAATTCTCCCTCCATCCAATGGGGGGAGCGGTAGCAGATTGAACAGCATCAAGAGCACATTAATCAAGACAGAATATACGGCCATCACGGCGATCGGCTGGAGAAACATTTGTTGCATCGTGCCCGGGGAACTGTCGGACTCGGATTTGGACCAATAGTTCCCTATCGCGGGATCAATTGACAACAATATGGCGAAGAGGACGGCGCTGCCGATCGCCAGCGCGAGATTCATGGCTGGTCCCGCCATCGCGACGAGCGCCATGTCGCGGCGTGGTTGGTGCATGGCGCGAGGGTCGATCGGGACCGGTTTCGCCCAACCGAGGAAAAATCCTCCTGGCAAGAGCAGGCAAATGAGCGGCAGGATGACGGTTCCGAACGGGTCGATGTGTGCCAGTGGGTTTATGGTGAGCCGTCCCTGGAGTTTGGCTGTCGAATCGCCGCACCGGTAGGCAACCCAGCCATGGGCGTATTCGTGCAACACCATGGCGAAGAGGAGCGGGAGGCCCATATAGGAAATTGTGTGAAGGATTTGCGGCAAAGAATTCATCCGGTCGCCTTTCTGTGCAGGATGCTGAACATGTCGCTCTGTACCCTCCCAACTCTGGCGTCTACTTTACCGACTTCAGTGTGCGAAGACCGCCCCTCGCCAAGGCTGCGCTTGCTTCATGCAGCCTTCTCGCTTCATTCTGAGGCTCAACGTACCGAAGCGTAGGCCTCGCCTCTTTGCCAGCTGCGGCCTTGCTGAATGGTCTTTTTGAGCATCCTGCTACTGCGTTCTCCGCTTGTCTCAGACTTGTCAGCCCATATAGTTCTGCCGTCCAATGTGGTTTTCCCGCAGCCTGTCAGTTCACCTGTTGGAACCGGCCTCGTTTGATTTGCATGAGGAAAAGTGGACGGTTCAATGTCCCGTCCTGCCCAAACGCCGCCGGTCCCGCGAGGGAGGAGAGATCCGGCTGTGTTAGAAGCTGGTCATGAACGGCTTCGCCGGATGAGGCACCCCTGTGAACCGCATCGATCACGAATTTTGCCGCATCGTAGCCTTGCATCGCAAAGAGCGTCGGATTGGTTTGGAATCGCTTTTTGTACCGGTCGACGAAATCCTGCACGGTCGGCGTGGGGCTGTCGATGAAGAATCCGTCGACGAATACGGCTCCGTCAATCGACGGATCGGCCGTACGAGCGAAATCCGGCGAGTTCCAACCATTTGCGCCTAGGAAAGGAACTTTCATGTCGTGGAAATTGAGCTGGGCGGTGATGATACCGGCGTCGGCTGCCCGGCCTGGAATGAAGATCGCATCGAACCCCGGCGTATAGAGAATTTTCTTGTCTAGTTTTGTCAGTTTCTTGGTTGAGTTGGTCTGATCAACTGGCACGGATAAGCCATACCGCTTGAGGTCCTCGGCCTTCATGCGTTTGAGCTGGGTGCTTACGTCGGTTTCGCCCTCTTTGTAGGACTCGATCGCGATTACCTCTCCTTCGTGTTGGTGCACTTCTTGGGCAAAGAGCCGGGCCATTTCACGACCATACGCCGTGTCGGGATGCAGGATGCAGAATCGACGGAATCCTTGCTCTTTGATGGCATAGGCTGCGATCCGTTTGGCTTGCAGGTGAAACGTGAGCGACGTGCTGAACACATAGTTGCCGAGTCGTCTGACGTTGGGCAAGGTCGCTGTCGGCGTGATCAGGGGAATATGGGCCCGCTCGGCGAGTTCAGCCATGACCGGCAGATTTTTTGAGAGGAGCGGACCGATAACGGCGAGAGGACGGTCGGTATTCAGCAGGTCGGAGAAGTCGTCCAAAAACGAGGCGAGATCTGATTCGAAATCCTTCACGATGAGACCGACCGATGCACCTCCTGCGCGGTCTCTGTTCGCTTCGACAGCCAGTTGAATTCCGCTGAGGACTTCATTGGCAAAGGGGGCCAGTTTTCCTGAAAGGGGCAAGACCGAGGCGATGAAAAACTGGTTGGAGTGTAGTTTGGCTTGGAGTGTAGCAAGGAGTTCCGAAGTTTTGGCTGCCTGGGGGTGTATCGGGAAATTCACGAGAAATTGTTGAATCTGCCGAATGGCCTGGTGCTCTTCACCACGGCCAATATAGATGTCGATCAGTCGGAGAGATACGAGATCGCTGGGAAAGCTGCGTGGGAAGAGGTTTCGGATTTGCTCGAGAGCTTTCTTGTCAGATGTCTCGCTGATCAACTCGCGAATGCGGGTCCGCACGTCCTCCGCGTGGTCTTCGCTTCCTAAGGCCATTTCATCGAGCCACGCCTGAATGGCGTGAGTTGCGTCCTTCTTTTGGGCGTAGAATTCGCCACTCAACTGCAGGGCTTCGCGTTTGGTGCCGTCATCTTTCGAAAGGTTGCGCAGGCCTGTCAGGATAGGCAGAGCAAGGTCGAGATTCCCCATCGCCGCATGGACTCGGGCCTGCAACAGCTTGCCTCGGTCCGTCACCTCTGAATTGGGAAATTCAGTTTGCAGCTGCCGCAAGTATTTTAAGGCTTCCGCATCTTGCTTGGCGCGGTGCAGAGCTCCGCCGAGCAGTAGATAGGTGTCGTCGAGCAGGTCGGGCTTTGGGGAGGTTGCAAGAAAACGACGGAGTATAGTGAGGGCCTCTTCAGCCTGATCCGCATTGATCAGCCGCTTTGCCTGATTCAGCGCGGGGTGGTTTGCCGGACTAGCGGGTCCTGATTCTGCAAAAACGGGAGTACGGTCGATCCCGATGACTGGCCAGAGCATGCTCCAGGCAAGTATTAGTACAGGGTACCAGCGTACCGAACGAATGTACGAGCAATGAGCCGACAGGGATACCAACAGGTGGGTCATGAGCTCCTGGGCGGTGCGACGAATACGCCACGTGCATCTGACTACTATCGGAAACCCTGTGAGGTGTCAAGGTAAGTATCATACGGGTTCGTTGTGTTCGTCCGAGTGATTGGCTATCATCGCACGGATGATGTTAGACCCGCTGGTCGAGGAATATTTGAGCCATCTGCGGGTGGAGTGTGGTCTCTCCACCAATACTGTCGAAGCCTACCGCCGTGACTTGAGTAAATTCCACTCCTATTTAAATCGGATCGGTATCGTACCGCTTGGGCCTCATACGCCGGAGATGTTGACAGGATTTCTCTGTTCCTTGCACGAGGCACGGTTGTCTCGGGCTTCTTCTGCGCGTTGCCTCTCGGCTATTCGTGGATGGCTCCGGTTCCTGATGCAGGAACGGATGATTGAGGAGAGTCCTACTATCAGTCCAGCCTCGAAATCTCGAGGTGTTCGACTGCCCAAAACGCTGTCACAACAAGATGTCATGGCATTGTTGGAACTGGGGGCAGTTCCGACTCCCGAAGACCTGCGTGATCGCGCGATGGTGGAGTTGCTCTATGCGACCGGGCTTCGCGTATCAGAATTGGTGATGACGGAACTGGCACAAGTGAATCTTGAGGTTGGGTATCTGCGGGTCACGGGCAAGGGTGCGAAGCAGCGTATTGTGCCAATGGGCGAGGAGGCCAGACAGCTGTTGCAACAGTATATGAACGAAGCGCGATCACAACTTCTCAAGAAACGGGCTTCACGGTTTGTGTTTGTCTCAAGGCGGGGTGGGCCGTTGACGCGGCAAGCGTTTTGGAAGTTGCTGCGATGCCGAGCAAGGCGAGCGGGAATCATGCAGGTTCTTTCGCCTCACATGCTCAGGCATTCTTTTGCGACGCATCTGCTCGAAGGCGGTGCGGATCTTCGGTCTGTTCAAGTGATGCTCGGCCATACAAATATCGCGACGACACAGATCTACACGCACATTGAACGGGGGCGCCTCAAGCGGGTGCATGACAAATATTTCCCTCGGGCTGGAGGACCCCGAGAACAAAAGGCATAGCTGAGAAGATGCGTTTCATGCGAGTAGAATGTGCAGTCGCTCTAAAATACAGGAGGAGGCATGGGATTTGATTGACAAGGGCGAGTGGAGTTGGTAGCATCCGCGAACGTTGCTAAGGAAATCAGGCGGATAGCTCAATTGGGAGAGCGCTGCTTTTACAAGGCAGAGGTCACAGGTTCGATCCCTGTTCCGCCTACCAGTGCGAGAGCTGGTTTACCGGGGCAGGACAGATCATTGAGCAAGAATAAGAACCTTTAGATGGAACCAACCACTAGATATAGTCTTGTCATCCACATCTTCCGCAATACGTAGAGATTCGAGGGGCCGTCGTTCAGCTGGTTAGGACGCCAGATTGTCAATCTGGAGGTCGCGGGTTCAAATCCCGTCGGCCCCGCCATTTTCTTGTGATTTGCTAGACTCTGTAGGCAAGAACTGTGAGTATTTCCTAGAGTAGGAAAAGGTCTTCTCCGTATGTTTCAGACAGGTTTCATCGGGATGGTGGGTTCGCTCGGTGCAGTGTCAAAAATCGTGCTCTTGGTCCTGTTCGCCTTCTCTGTTATTTCCTGGGCCATTATTTTTTTCAAATGGCGAGCGTTTCGAATTGCGGACCGCGAAGACAAGCAGTTCCTGGCACTCCTTGCAAAAACGCGGGATCTTGATGAGCTGTATCGGCATGTTCGACGAATAAAAGGGAGTCCCAGCGCCGTCGTATTCGAAGGAATTATGGAACGTGTAGGATCTGGACGACTCGAAGAAGGGGATGGTATCGGCTTGGGACCAATTGATCGACATGTGATAGAACGGACGGCGTCCCATATTGGACAAAGCCAGCTCTCACAGCTCGAGACCTATCTCCCGTTCCTGGCCACGACCGGAAACATTACTCCTTTTATCGGACTGCTCGGGACCGTGATGGGAATCATTGATGCGTTTCGCGAGATCGGGACCCAAGGGACCGCCAGTATTTCCGCTGTGGCTCCCGGCGTTGCAGAGGCCTTGGTCGCGACGGCGGCCGGACTGTTCACAGCCATTCCC
>DATDFW010000492.1:0-3804 GCA_036522375.1 Nitrospiraceae bacterium | reverse complement strand
CTCCCATCAGCCCAAGCGAGGGCCTTCAAATCTTCTTCGTCTCTCGTTAAGGGAGCGACCAAGGTTGCCCTTGACTGCGCGCATCGAACGAGCACAGTTTCACCGTGCGCGTTCTGCGAGCACGAAGGGCACCTGGCCGTCCCTCCCCATCCTTCTGAGGCCGCGCGTTGTGCGAGCAAAGAGCCGAAGTTGTCTAGCCTTCTCACACCCCCCAGGCACCGCTGATTTGAATGTTCGCACCATTGACGTAGCGGGCCTCGTTGCTGAGGAGATAGCGGACGGCTGCCACCGTGTCGTCGACGGTGCCGACGTAGCCGGCAGGGATGCGTTTGGTCATGCCGGCGAGCTCTCCCGGCGGCGCACTGCCAGAATCGATGAATCCTGGAGAAATCGCATTGACCGTAATGCCGTGGGGCGCAAGGAGTTTGGCCAGCGTACGAGTCAGAATCAAGACACCGGCTTTCGCGATGTAATGGGCCGTGACGTCAGGCTGGGAAATCATCTGGTCGGCATTGGCCATGCTGAAGCTGATGATGTGACCGGATTTGCGAGCCTTCATGCCGGGCGCGACAGCTTGTGCGAGATAGAAAATCGGGTGGAGGTTGCCGTCGAACATTTCGTTCCAGCCCTCGACGGATTCTTCGAAGAGATTGATTCTGTGGTAGGGACCGGCTCCGTTGATAAGGACATCGATCTTGCCCCAAGCTTGTTCGACCTGTGTCACCAGGCTCTTCGCTGCAACTGGGATGGACACATCGCAGCGAATCGCCATGGCCTGCCCGCCTCGTTCCGTGATCGCGAGGGACGTCTTCTGGGCCTCGGCTTCGCTGGTCCGGTAGCAGATGGCGATTTTCCAATGTTGTGCCGCGAGGTCGAGGGCAATCCCACGCCCAATTCCTTTGGCTCCACCCGTGATCAGTGCCACTCGTTCGTTCATGAAGGTTCGGCTGCGGTTTGGACGTACCCATTATATCCGTGACTGTAATCGTTTGGCGAGAAGCTGGAGCGTGCCGGCGGTACGAGCGGAAAACGATTGCTCGTTCTTCGGTTTCTTGGCATCGAGGGCACTGGTTTCGATCAGAGCCTGGAGGTCCTGGATGGTATCGACATCCCGCCATGGGGAGAGGAGTGCGGTCTTAAGTCCGAGCGTTGTGGCTTTCGCTTGGGTCATCTCAAGCACCCGCTCGGTTGACCAGGGAATGCCAACGAAAAGATCGGGAATCATTCGCTTCAAGCCGATCAGATAGTAGCCGCCATCGAGGGCAGGGCCTAACACAAGATCATGCTTCTCGAGTAGAGCGAGGGCCTGAGTATAGTGGTCGAGCGGCAGCGAAGGTACGTCGGTCCCGACGATGAATACCCGTTGGTATCCTTTCACGAACATCGCCTCGAACGCGTGTTGCATGCGCGCACCTAGGTCGTTGCCAGCTTGATCGATCAGTTTCACGCTGTGCCGCTCTTCCATGACCTTGAAAAACACGAGTGTCGAGGATGGCATACAGGCGAGATAGCGATCGAGCGGCATTTTCAACTTAGCCATCGCAGTTTTTGATCGTTCCAACGTGTCGAGCACGAAACTGCCGTGCAGTGTGGCTGCCTCGTCAGGGGTAAGCGGCGGACAGAGTCGCGTTTTGACCTTTCCGGGGATCGGCGCCTTGGCGAAGATCACTAACACGGTGCTGAGTGCGGGGGGCTGAGTGTTCAGCGGTGTACTCATGGCATATGACTCATCACGCCGAACCCCATGCGCCTGTTACCGCCCTGTCGTATAGAGCTTTGTGAGCCGGTGCGGACTGACGCCGATCCAGTACAAGAATCGTAGCGCCCACATCAGGAGGATCGTCCGTAACGGTCCATGACGCTCCCAGCGTCGGAAGGAGGTGGTCACGGTTGCGGTGAGGGCTGCGCTCGCACCCTTTCGTTTGAGTCTGCGGGAGAAATCGATATCTTCCATCAACGGGATGTCAGCGAAGCCTCCGATCTGTTCGAAGATAGGACGACGCACGAATAGGGCCTGATCGCCGGTGGCGATGCCGCTCATTCTCGAGCGCCAGTTCATCATTCTGCTGATGACGGTTCCCCACATCGAAGGTCTATCGAATCGGACATCGAACCGTCCTCCGACCATCTGTTGATCGTCCAGCGCCGTCTCGATCATTGTTTTTGCACCGTCTGGAAGCTGTGTGTCGGCATGGAGAAACAATAAAATTTCTCCGCGACTGGCCTTTGCGCCTTCGTTCATCTGTCGGGCACGTCCGCAGGGAGCCGTCATCAGTCGCACGGGACTCTGTGCCGCGAGGTGAGTGCTTGGTTTGTATGACTCGACAAGCTGACGGGTCTGATCGAGACTCCCACCGTCCACCACGATGAGCTCATCGAAGCCGAGCGAGACGGTGTGTGCGAGTAAGGTCATGATCGTGCGTTCTTCGTCCAGCGTGGGGATGATGACGGATATCCGCATCGCCATGACACATCAGCAGGTTGTTGAATAATTATGCTGGTGAGTAAAACACATTGATGGTCCGTATATGTGGCACAACTGGAGCTCACGTTTCCAGGATGCTCAAACAGGCCAGACTTCTTACCCGCCCAACCCCGGCGCGCCAAGACTCGCCTTGCCCCAGGCAAGGCCGCAGCGAGTGAAGGCCAGAGGTGTACCCTTGCGGTACGTTGAGGGTCTGAACGATGCGAGAACGCTGCTGGCGGGCTGTTTCAGCATCCTGTTACGTAGGTTTCTTCGGTTCGTTGAACATAAAGTACATGACAACTACCACGGTTCCCCAAAACACAACTTGCTTGTGCCAGAAGAGGACTTCCCCATAGTGGAAGAAGACGGCAGCGAGTATAAGGGCGCCGGCAATGATGCTGTAGCGGAGGGTCGCATTTTCGACGACCGCATTCGACCACACCGCGACCCCACCGAAGTATATCAAGAAGGGAATGAAGTCGATCTCGAATCCCCCGCTGATTGAGAGAAAGATGTCGAGGAAGCCGATGAAGATGAGGGCGGTACCCACAATCATTCCGGCGACGCGCATGTTGTTGTCGCCCCCGGAGTCGTCATCTCGACCGGGGCGCGCCGGCTCGTGTCGTGGTTCTGGCGGCATGGTTAGCTGGTACCTCGTCGTTCGTAAGAAGTGACATGTAAGCCGTCAAACGCCGGGATCAGGAGCGAGTGACGCTTCACGAGATGTGCTCTACACCTTAAAATGTTTGCTCAGGGTCAGACCTTGGCGTTGATACGAGGACCCGAGTGCGGTGCCATAGAGCTGACTGGGGCGTGCGAGCATCCTGTCGTATACAACCTTAAAAAAAGTTTGTCCATCATGGATGAGGAAGGGCACGTCGTGGGGGCGGACCTCCAGGACCACTTGGGTGCCGTGCAACTCGCCGCGACCATATCCGAATCCCGGGTCGAAGAATCCGGCATAGTGGGTCCGTAATTCGCCACAGGCTGCTTCGAAGGCGACCATTTCTGATGCATAGCCTGGGGGCACGCGGATCCGTTCTTTCGATGCGAGAATGTAAAACTCCTCCGGTTCCAAGAGGAGGCTGTCCTGGCGGTGTCGGTACAGGGGTTCCCAAAAATCGAGCGCCGCATAATGGCCGATCTTTGACAGATCGATGACGTGACTATTCTTCTTCGCCCGATACCCGATAATCGGCGAGCCACTTCGATCGTCTCCCTTCAGATCGATGCGGAGAAACAGGCCGCGATCCGTTCGGAGATCGCAGGCATCCAGCGCATGCTTCGTGGGAAGATTGTGATAGAGCAGGGATTCTCGTGTGTGGAGCCTCTGAAGG
>DATDFW010000491.1:0-3048 GCA_036522375.1 Nitrospiraceae bacterium | reverse complement strand
CCGGCATGAAGGGCGCACGGGTCGGCGATGCGGAGGTATCGATGAAGCATGCCAACTTCATGGTGAATCGTGGGCAGGCGAGCGCAGCGGATGTGACCGCGCTGATTGGAAGGGTCCGCAGGGCTATTCGTCGTCTGACGGGTGTGCGGTTAGATCTCGAACTCAAGATTGTAGGAAAGGCATAGCGGGATGAGCGAGCCTCGTCAGGCACAGCGACCTCTTCTGACTCACGCCCGCATCGGGGTATTGATGGGGGGGCAATCGGCCGAGCGCGATGTGTCGCTTCGGACAGGCACTGCGGTGCATCAGTCGCTGGTTCGTCGTGGCTACAACGCGGTCGTCATCGATGTCGGACCGACACTCTCTCAGGATTTGCACGACCAGAAGATCGATCTGGTGTTTCTGGCATTGCATGGACCAGGAGGGGAAGATGGTGCAATACAAGGATTTCTGGAAACCCTGGGAATCCCCTATACCGGATCCGGTATCCAGGCCAGCGCAATCTGCATGCATAAGGTCACCACGAAAACTCTCTTAGCCTCAGCACGCATTCCTGTGCCGGCCGGCATGGTCGTGAAGCGCGGTGAGAAAATCTCACACACCACCATGATACGGGCGGCGAAATTACGCTGGCCCGTTGTGGTGAAGCCTGTGTCGCAGGGATCCACGATCGGCGTCAGCATCGTGCGGAAGCCGACGCAATGGCGTGACGCTCTCGCCTTGGCTCATCGCTATGACGAGGATGCGATGGTCGAAGCGTACATTCCAGGGCATGAAGTCACGGTGTCGATTCTTGGGAGGCACCGGGCTTCTCCACTGGTGCTCCCTGCCGTGGAAATTGTTGCGCCTGGCGGATTTTACGATTTTGCGGCGAAGTATGAAAAGCAAACCACGCAGTATCTCTGCCCTGCACCCTTGGCTGCGACGGTGATCCGGCAGATTCGGACATTGGCGCTACGGAGTTATGAGGTGCTGGGTTGTGAAGGTGCGGCCCGGATCGATTTCCGTGTTACTCCGCGAGGCCGTCCTGTTGTGTTGGAGATCAATACGGCGCCTGGCATGACGGAAAAGAGTTTGCTGCCGATGGCAGCGGTGCAGGCCGAGATTGACTATGACGAGCTAACAGAACGGATTCTCGAGTCCGCGCTGGTGCGGGCAGCCCGTCATGGCCGTCTATCAGGGGAAAGGTGCATGCCGTGAAGCTGTTGTTGCGAAAGCGTGAGGTGCCTGCAGCCGGTCCTCGACTGAACCAATGGAAGGGTGCGCGTGCCAGTCAGGTCTCGGAGCAACGGCAACAGGCGCGGCAAGAGAAACTCATCTCGCGGAGACGACGTTTCTGGCGTGTGGGGCAATGGATTGTCGGGCTTGGAGTGTTGGCTTGGGGGCTGACCATGCTCACGCGAGAGATGGGGCCGGTTCTCCAGGGCTGGTTGGAAATTCACGAAGTAGAAGTTGAGGGTATTCACCAAGTGACGAAGGTGGAGGTGTTGAAGCGGCTCGCCTTGAAGCCCGGCATGGGGCTCCATGAAATCAGCACGGCGTTTCTCGCCGAGCGAGTGCGGGCGCATGCCTGGATCAAGGAGGCAACAGTTGAACGCAGACCACCGCATCTCCTGCATGTTACCGTCGTGGAACGCATACCGGCTGCCATCATTCTGATAGGCACGGACCATTGGTTGAGCGATGAGAGCGGATCTCTCCTTTCCAAGTTGGGGAAGCAGGATGATCAGACACTGCCATTGTTGACCGGGCTGGATCCGCAGTCCCTTCACCGGGGCGACGCCCGCATCCGCAACGCGGTTCAATCCGGGGTCGTGCTGGCCAAGCTGATTGCTAATACCTTCGACGGTCGGATTGAAATCAATCTCACGAATTCCTCGAATGTGGTGGCGTCGGCCAATGGGGTGCGGTTTCAGTTTGGTGATGATTCCTTGATCGATCAGTGGGAGCGCTTTCGGAAAGTGAGACCGTCATTCAAAACCGATGTATTCGACGGGCGAAAGCGCGAGGTGAGCGAGATTGATCTGCGATATGACAACCGAGTCATTGTGCGAGAAAGGGTGTGAGGGTTGTGCCGAAGCGTGACCAGATTCTTGTAGGGTTGGACATCGGAACGACGAAGATCTGCGCGATCGTCTCGGAGGTGACCGATGAGGGGATTCTCAATATCATCGGGGTCGGATCCAGTCCGTCGCGAGGCCTTCGCAAAGGTGTCGTGGTTGACATCGAGAGTACGGTGGAATCGATCAAAAAGGCGGTCGAGGAAGCCGAGCTGATGGCGGCGGTCCAGATCAATTCTGTCTATACCGGCATTGCCGGTAGCCACATTTCCGCCGAGAACTGCAAGGGCGTTGTAGCCCTCAAGAAGGCAGAAGTCACGCGAGAAGATATCCAGCGTGCGATCGAGAGTGCGCGGACGCTGGCGGTCATCCCTCATGAACGACGGATTCTTCATGTGCTGCCGCGTGAATTTATGGTGGACGGGCAAGAGGGGGTTCGGGAGCCGTTGGGTTTGTCCGGAAACCGCCTGGAAGTCAACGTGCATGTGATCACCGGCGCCGTGACTTCAGCGCAGAACATCATCAAGTGTGTGAATCGCGCAGGGCTTGATGTGGTGGACATGGTGTTGCAGCCCTTGGCATCCAGTGAGGCCGTCCTCAGCCAGGAAGAGCGGGACTTAGGAGTGGTCATGGTCGATCTCGGTGGTGGAACGACCGACCTTGCGATTTTACTCGATGGGAGTATCCGGCATTCCGCAGTCTTGCCGATCGGCGGGCAGAACCTGACAAAGGATCTTGCCATCGGGTTGCTGACCTCTCAGACCGAAGCCGAGAAGATCAAGTTGCAGCGCGGGATTGCTCGAACCGGATTAGTGCTGGGCCATGAATCGGTTGAGGTCCCATCGGTCGGAGATCGTCCAGCACGCACGTTTTCTCGCCGTGATATTGCCGAGATTTTTGAGCCGCGTGTCGAGGAAATCTTCGAGTTGGTGCGCCGGGAGATTACGCGCGCTGGCTACGAGGGCATGCTGGGGGCAGGGGCGGTGAT
>DATDFW010000490.1:0-6829 GCA_036522375.1 Nitrospiraceae bacterium | reverse complement strand
ATAGAGAGAAACGAGTGAGCTTGGAAGGATGGGCTAGATTGATAAGGCTTGTCCAATGCGCGCAGTGAAGGACGGTTTGCTGACAAGAAGCATCGCTCATTCAATCCATTCACAACTTATTGATAATGCGTTCCGCATAGCCAGTCAGCTCCATGTAGCCTCGTCCACGGGCGGTCCGTCCTTGAATGGAGCCGGTCGCCTCGATAGCGCCTTCCCAATAGGTGACTTGCGTACTGCGGGTGGTGGAGAGTTCTTGGTCGGCCATGAGCGGAACAAGTTCGAAGGAGAGTTCTTGTGAGGGAATAGTCAGACGCCAACGCTGGGGATATCGCGCGTGGCTGGTCTGGCTGGTCCAGTAACTGACTGGCTCCAAGGTGAACTCATTGATCGTAAGATGGTGCCCACGTCCATCGCGGTCGATGAGCGTGCCGCTTGAGACCGGATCGGCCGATCCATCCGCCCGGCGGAGACGATAGAGCATCAGTTCCCTTTGGTCGTCAAGTTGCAGACAGAACCAGTCCCATCCCACCAGGTCCTTGCCAAGGTCGGCGGACCCAAATTCATGGTCCATCCAACTGTTCCCTGTGACATCAAATTGCTCGCCGTCGATTGAGAGTGTCCCGGTTGTGGCCAGTCTGGTGAAGGAATAGTAATGAGAGGCTGCGACCGAGCCTTTACGGCTGATACCGTCGGAACCATGCACGACAAGCGGTTTTTCCGGGGAGACAATAAGACGGATGGCCAGGTCGCCCTCCGCTGCATGTAGAATTTGCGTGCCAGGAGCGGACAACGGCGATTCCGCACTCCAGCGATCGATCCAGACATTAAGACGATCGGTCGCCGCACCGGCCTTGCCCAACCCGGCTCGGCTCATTTTCTCCGCATAGAGAAAACGACCCTTGCTGAGATCACTCACGGCGAAATGGGCAAGATATAGGTGTGTGACGGCCCACCGTGACGGCAGGGTCTTCGTCTGCTCGCGCGGCATGCCACGGCGGAAGAAGGTCAGCTCGTAGCCGAAGAGCCGGCCGTTCTTTGCCGTGAGCTGGCCGGTGTAGTACCACCACTCGGTGCGATAGTCTTCATGGGCTCCGTGATCGCGCGGGAAGGCGTATCGATAGCCTTCTGTCGCGAGCCGAAATTCCTCTGTCGTATCCGCTGCGAGTCCAGGGACGACGACCAGCAGACTGCTCGACAACAACAGTAGATGTCGAAGCTGACGCCACAATTCGTACATCTCAGATGGGCGCTCCGGACGGAATAAAAATCATCGCTTGCGCTTATATCATGCTTTGGGACACAGCACAAATCACCTGTATTGATGCGGGTTTTATTGAATTCGACTGGTGAAAGATGCGCGGCGCTCGCCGTTGACAACTTTGTCGACCATCAGCTATCGTGAGCCATGCAGACCGATCATGGACGAGAACCTCACGGACGCAACCAGCGCGACACGGTGACGCCGTTTCCCATTCCTGTACGGATTCCGGTGTTTCCGCTTCCGAACGTCGTGCTGTTTCCCAAGACCTATCTCCCTCTCCATATCTTTGAGCCGCGGTACCGTGCCATGGTCTCGGATGCGGCCGTAAGCGGGCAGTGTATTGGGATGGCCCTGCTAAAGGATGGGTGGGAAGCAGACTATTACGGCCATCCGCCCGTGTTCTCCTTGGGCTGTGTCGGTCGATTGGCAAGCGTGCAGCCGCTCGCTGATGGTCGATCCAACATTTTGCTGCAAGGGCTGGAGCGGTTTGAAATTAAACAGGAATGGTACGACAAGGCCTATCGTGAAGCCACGATTTCCGTTGCGGTTCGGGGCGCAGAGGCGTCACTGGATCCTAGGGTGCGCCGGCGCCTGTTCGGATTCTTGGAATCATATCTCCAGTCCCGCGCTGACGTGCCTACATGGCAGGAGATCTTTCGGGAAGAAGTGAGCGATGAGATCATCGTCAACACTCTGTCCATGTATTTGGAGTGTACGCCTTTGGAAAAGCAGTTTTTGTTGGAGGCCGAGAGTCTACACCAACAAGCCCGCCGTCTGAGTGATCTCATCGAATTCATGCTGCATGATCAATCTGGTGCGAAGGGCTGGGGTTGATGGATCGCGCCCTCGCCATCCAAGTATCTCACCTGACGAAAGCCTATGATGGCCGTACTGCCGTTTCCGATCTGTCGTTTCATGTCTATTCAGGTGAGATTTTTGGTTTGCTGGGACCGAACGGGGCTGGGAAAAGCACCACGCTCCGGACGCTCATCACGCTGCTGACACCGACGTCTGGCACAGCCAACGTGTTAGGCCACGATACGGTGCGCGAGGCGGATGCCGTTCGGAAACTCATCGGCTATGTCCCGCAAGAGCGAGCCATCGATCGCTTTCTCACCGGTCGGGAGCACCTCGAACTCCTCGGTGCCCTGTATCACTTGCCCAAAGCCGAAGCCGCGACGCGTATCGCGAAATTGCTGAAGCTCGTGGAATTGGAAGAGGCCGCCGATCGCGCGGCGAAAACATACTCCGGAGGGATGAAGCGAAAGCTCGATATTGCCTGTGGACTCTTGCCGGATCCAAAAATCTTGTTCCTCGACGAACCGACGTTGGGCTTAGATGTCCAGAGTCGGCTCAGAATTTGGGAGTACGTGCGGATGTTGAAGACCCGAGGCATGACGATCGTGATGACGACGAATTATTTAGATGAGGCGGACCAGCTCTGCGATCGGTTAGCCATCATTGACGGAGGAAGGATCAAAACACTTGGGTCGCCGGCTGAGTTAAAGGTCGGACTGGGCGGCGACATCGTGTCGCTGACCCTGAAGGAGCAGAGTATGATTCCCACGTTAGTGTCGGTGTTGACGAGGCAACCTGCGATGCGAGCGGTCAATGCCACGCCGACCGGCTTGGATATCAGGGTCGAGTCGCCCGAGAAGGCCCTCCCGGCGATCCTCGAATCTGCCAACCGATTGGATTGTCAACTGGAGTTTATCGAGTACCACAGGCCGCGGCTGGACGATGTGTTCATCGCGTATACGGGCCGATCGATCAGAGACGATGTTCCTGTAGAGAAGGAGGGTGCATGAGGCGGTACGTGAGATGAAAGGTCGAGGCGGCGCAGTCTGCGCAGCTTCGATACAGGCTTCACGCGTGACGTGTCATGTGTCATGTTATGACAGAATATTGGCAAGAAATCAGTGCCTTGACCATGCGGTGGGTCCGACGGTTGAGTCGCGAGAAATTCAGTATGTTGTTCACGCTGGTGCAGCCCATGCTGTTCTGGCTGATCTTTTTCGGCAACTTGTTTCAACGGGCTGCGGATATGCAGGTGACGCAGGCCCCGGACTATATCAGCTTCTTGACCGCCGGAGTGGTGGTCATGACCGTGCTCAACAATGGACTGGCTGGGGGCGTCGATCTGTTGTTCGACAAAGAAAACGGATTTCTGGAACGGTTGATGACCACGCCGATCCATCGTAGCTCCGTCATCCTGAGCCGTTTCATCTTCGTCATGACGATCACCTCGCTTCAAGTGCTGGTGATCATCGGTGTGGCCTTTCTGTTCGGTGTTCAGCCGGCGACAGGACTTCTCGGTATTGCCGCCATCTTGATGATCGGGATGCTGTTTGGTGTCGGCCTCACCGCGATTTCCATGGCGATGGCCTTTTCAGTGAAGAGTCACGGGGACTTCTTTTCGGTCTTGGGATTCCTGTCACTCCCGATGATTTTCTTGAGCTCGGCCTTGGTGCCCTTGGCGGGGATGCCTGCGTGGATGGGGTTCCTGGCGCGTTTTAATCCGATGACCTGGGCGATCGACGCAGTGCGGCCGTTGATCCTTTCCGGCTGGACTGAGGCGCTTCCCCATGTTGGGATGGTAGTCGTTGTCATGGTGATTTTTGACGCCCTCTGTCTCTATGGGAGCGCCAAAGTGTTTCGACGGGCAATGGGTTGATGAACAGGCGTTTCGGGAGTCCTCCCATGATCATAAACGAGAATCAAATCCGCGCCTTGATTCGGCTGCTGGCCGATGAAGACGAAAAGATCGTCAGGACCATCAGCGGTAAGCTCATCGACATCGGCCCCACAGCGGTTCCGCTGCTTGAGGAAGCGGAGATCGAGCAGCCGGAAATGGCTGACCGTCTCGTCTCGGTGCTCGAGGAAATCCGTGGCGGAGATCTCGAGGATGAACTGATGCAGCAGGCATCGCTGCCGAACGGTTCAATGGATCTCGAATACGGGGCCTTTCTAATCGCTCGGTATGCCTATCCTTCCCTGACGGTCACCTCGTATTCGCGCCAGCTCGATGAGATGGCGCAAGAGGTGCAGGATCGGATTGGTCCACGAGCGTCGGGAGAGGAAACGATCAAGACGTTGAATCGGTACCTCTTTACGGAGCAAGGATTCAAAGGCAACACGAAGAATTATTATGAGCTGGAGAATAGTTATCTCAATTGCGTGATCGACCGAAGAACGGGTATTCCGATCAGCTTGTCGACGGTCTACCTCCTCGTCGGAAAGCGGCTGGGTCTTCCGGTTCATGGAATCGGGATGCCGGGTCATTTCTTAGTCAAGTACGAATCGGAGCGGTACAAGGTATTCGTCGATTGTTTCAACGGAGGGGCTTTGCTGACCGAGAAGAATTGCCAGCGGTTTCTCACGGAGGCCGGTTATGGGTTTGACGAGAAATACCTTCAAGAAAGTCCGGTGCGCGCGATTCTTTCCCGAATGATTAAGAACCTATTGGCGATCTATGCGAAGCTCGATGATCCCCTCAAGAAGGCCCGCCTGACAAAATTCATTGAGATCCTCGGGTGCGACAACAAAGAAGGCGGGCTGTAAGGCGCGCGCAGAGGTCTGTCTCGTCTATTTGGTCTATCTGGTGCGATGAAAAAACCAGCAACGTTCAGGATCTGGTCTATCTGATTCGTCAACCATTCAACCAAACGACCAGACAGACCAAATAGACCAGATAGACCGGGCTCTTAGAGTTTGATCGCCATCAGATCCTTTCCGACGACGATTTGTCCACTGAACGCTTCCCCTGCCTGTTCCCGCACATTGTATCGTTCGGTAATCGGATAGAAGTGTGACAACACGAGCCGGCCGATCCCGGCTTCTCTCGCCACCTCCCCACATTGACCCGCATGCAGATGGACGGGACTTGGCCGAGTCGCCGGGAAGGAACAGTCCATCACCGCAAGATCAGCGTCTCCACAGAGGCGCACAAGGCTCTCGCAGTATTGCGAGTCGCCCGAATAGGCCAGGGCCTTCCCGCCATATTCAATTCGATATCCGAGGCAATGGAGATTCTGCGTGTGGGTCACGGTTCGGGGAATCACTTTCGTGTTTCCGATCGCAAAGGCCCGATCGGACACCTCTTTAAAATGAACCGTGAAGGGTGCGTGCATGAAACCTGGCAGAGTGGAAAAGAGCGTTCGGAAGAATCGCTTCGTGCCGCGAGGGCCGATCACCGTGAGCGGGGGCCTAGTTCCTCCTTGGTATTTCGTGAAGATCATCGCATCGAAGAAGTAGGTGATGAAATCGGAAAAGTGATCGGCGTGGTAGTGGGAGAAAAGAATGTGGGTAATTCGATGCCGGTTTATGCCGGTCTTGAGGAGATTCGCCAACGTCCGTGGACCAAAGTCCAACAATATTGTGTGGTCGGTGCGGACAAGATAGCCCGAAGCAGCTCGTGTCGGGTGGACGTTTGTGCCGGAGCCGAGAATGGTCAACCGCATAGTCCCAAAAGGCAAAGGTCGAGGCCGAGGTTGAGCAGTGGTCTGGCTTCCCTCATCTAAACCTTAGCCTCAGCCTTAACCTTCCTCTTACGCTGGCCGACTTTTTCAGCATCCTGCTAAGCCTCGACCTCTTTTCGGAAGCTATCACGCAAACGAAGCAGCAGCGTCCGGGCGATGTCGACCTCTTTCTGGTTCAGCGCCCGCTCGAAATATGGCTTGATGAAGGCGATGTGTGCGGCAAACGTATGGCGGAACATCGAGTTCCCCTTCTCCGTCAATCGAATTTTGACACAGCGGCGGTCGCCCTTCACGGCGTCCCGTCGAATAAGTCCCTTCGCGACGAGTCGATCGAGGACGCCTGTTAATGTTCCCTTGGTGACCAATGTGTGGGCCGAGAGTTCGGAGCAGGTGAATCCATCCGTGTCGCCCAGTGTCGCGATCACATCGAACTGTGAGGGCGTCAAGCGCATGGATTTGATATGACGGTTATCGATGAGCTCAAATGCCAGATAAGCTTCGACGAGCGGCCTCAACACTTTGAGATAGGGATCGTCCTTCAGATTCGGCAACTCCATAGGGAAAGAATAGTCCGTACTAGAACGAATATTCAAGAGGAGAGGTGGGGAGCGGCCAGTTGCACTTCTTGCTCGCAGAACGCGCACGATAAGAATGTGCTCGTTCGATGCGCGCAGTGAAGGGCAACCTGGGCCACTCCCCTTAGTACGGCTTTGGAGGAGAGGAGGGAATGGGATGGAGTCTGATGATCTCCCGTGCTCGCGCAACGCGCGGTCGCGGACTCCCCTCATTGGACGCGCGCACGTTGGGAACCCGCCAGGCCGCCGCTTCAATACTGGAGAAAAAAGATGAAAGGAGTACTTGGGGGACAGTCTCACATAAGCATGGATCAGACGACGATGAAAACATAGAATGTCCATGTTTCTTCATTTTAGGGTACAGTGCCGTGGCTGGCGGAGTGCAGCGCCCGCCCGGATTGACTGCTCAGTGGAGTCGCTGCTTCATGTTAGGACGCATGGGAAGACGGCTAACACGCTAGCTGGCATTTCTGGTTGTCTCGATGAAAACAATGTTTATTCAGCTGCTTGCGCAA
>DATDFW010000489.1:0-7902 GCA_036522375.1 Nitrospiraceae bacterium | reverse complement strand
AAAGCCCTTCTGGGTGCGCGAAGGGGCTTTCGTCAATCCAGCCTCCAGTTGCTGGACCGTCAACAGATACGAGTGGTGGGCCGATACCAACGTCACTGTCGCGGTGAGCATCATACACAGGCCGACGATGACAAGTGCGATTCGTGTATTCATGATGGTTCTCCTGAATTCCAGTCATGGTGGAAAGATGTTCGACAGAGAATGACTTTGCCTATTATGATAGGGGTCGCATGAAGACGTGGTCAAGCCTCGTGTGTGCTCTTGTCTTGCTCCTGGCTGGCTGCGGCGAGGGCGCGAAGCTTGTGCAGGACACAGGCGATGGAGGGGTGGTGACGTACCCCTTCAAGGGGGAGCAGGGATCACTCCTTTCTTCGTTTCGGCAAGAAGCGCTCACCTTGATGCGGGATAAATGCGGCGGAACCTATACAATCGTGCGGGAAGGCGAAGCAAAGGGAAGGGCACGTGTTGCCGGTGTTGAAGGATCTCAGGAATTCGTGCAGGAGCGGCGGTGGGGGATCGAATTCCGATGCAAATGAGTGCTGAGAGCCTGTGTTCCTTTTGAGCTAGGCAGGGGAGCGATCGAAGTTTCTACATGCCAAGAGTGTTTCAGTTCCTACTAAGGCGTTCCAATCTGTAGTCGTGTCAGATCATCGATTGTCAGAAGACTGATCAACGACACTCCTTCCTCTTCGACACGCGCGCGCCCATCTTGTTCTTTTCGATCTACGATCACGAGCGCTTGACTCACCACAAGTCCGGCCTTTCGCGCCGTGGCAATGGCTTTCAGGAGGGATCCACCGCTCGTCAACACATCGTCGACAATCAACGCGCGATCTCCCGAATGCACGGCCCCTTCGATCAGTTTCCCCAATCCATGGTCCTTTGCGGCCTTCCGCACCACGAAGGTCCGCCAGTCCCGTCGTGGTGTCGCACCGTAACCATAGTCTGAAATAGTCGTGGCAATCGAGATCGCGCCGATTTCGAGCCCTCCAAGACAGTCGATGGTCACTCCGGCCAATGCATCATGCGCGAGATGTCCCACGAGCCGTCGCGACCCAGGATAGGCCATGAGTGACCGACAATCGACATAGAACGGGCTGGTCTCACCGGACGCCAGCGTAAATTTTTTGATCGGGTCCCACTTGAACGATTGTGTCTCATGAAACGCGCGCGCGAGGTCCTCTCGTATTGTCATGCTCAATTGTCCGTGGCCTCTGAAGAAGGCTGCTCCTCCGAATCCGCCTTCGTACGTGGCTCCGATGAGGGATGTGAATGGACCGCGCAGTCGGACCAGATCCGCGTGAGACTCAGATCAAGATCCACTCCAACAAGCCTCCGACCTCGTTGCTGCATGATGAGGTGCTTCACACGGCGGTTATCTTGGCATAGCGTGAGAACAAAGTGAAGCGACAACTCTGGGACAGGTCATTGGTCATACGAATCGAAATCTTCTCTGGTGAGTGATCGTCCTGCTCTGTATCGTCGACAGTTGTTTGTAAAGTAATTTTCCTTCAGCGGAAACACCGTCATCTCTCAGGCTAAGAGCGAGGCGCTCACATTCTGGACGACTACCCTGACCGTCTCTTGTTTCTGAGCGGTTCCTATGCCATCCCCCTTAGTGTCCACGGTACTACGCTGGAAACCTATCTCAATATGATTGAGTTGACGAATACACCCGCGACAATGCGCCCCATGCTGCGCCTGCGTGACGATTGATGGAGCATTCGCATCCATTACCATGGTTCATACGATTTCAAGATGGGTTCTGGTATGCATGGGTGGCACCACCCATGAAATGTCGTCAGGAAAATCGCTTCACCTGTTCTGCTAGCGTGTTTGCGACAAGGTAGAGATCGAATGGCCAGGCGTAACGGAGTTCGATCCCTGGATGCTGCGGCCTCAGATGACCGAGAATTTCTGGAATCTCAACCTCCGAGTGAGAACCGCCCGGTGTAAACATCGTAGTGGTCACTATAATGTGAGTCGCACCCTTTTTGATAAGGTCCTCCACCGATTCTTCCAACGTGGGCGCGCAGAACTCGTTGTATGCCACACCGAAGAGTACCTCCCCCAGGCTGGCTCGCAATTGAGCAGCCACTGCCTCAAGTCCTGATTGATAGGGGTCCGTCTCCGGTGTCCTCGGCCACCGGCGAATTCGTGTATCCAACTCGCGTTCCTCTGCCGACATCGGGGTGCCTGCCGCTCGCCGCTGCCCTTCCAATCTCTTCAGTTTCGTGATTAATTCCTGGGGGCACCCCTTGGGGATTCCCCCGTGTCCCACAAGAATCACTCCTCGTACAGCAGTCGCCATCAACGCACTCCTTTCCTCGGACGTGAAGATTCACACATGATTGCGCAACATCAGTTCCTTCGGGTGTGGATTGAGATAGATTTGATCACGGATGTCGCCGATATCGAAGATCTGGACATAGTGTTTGATCAGAGTCAGAGGGACGATCAAGGGTGTGAGCCCGTGACGATATTCTCCGATGACACTCAGCAGTTTCGATTTCTCATGAGTGCCGAGTCGTTTCTCAAAATGTCCTAGAAGGTGCTGGAGCACGTTCACGTGCTTCCGCACCGACGCCTTCACGGCCAACACGTTCATGAAGAGTTTCCCATACCGTCGGGCGAGTTGTTTTGGAGGCAGCTGATAGGCCTGACTGACCAGCCGTCCGAGCACCTCATATTGCTGTGGGTCGTGGGCCAACAGCAAATATTTGTGGATCGTATGGAACTGTACCAAGGTCTGCCATGTGAATCCGCTCTGGACGAAATCCTGCCATCGGCGGTAACAGAAGACACGCTCGATAAAATTCTCCCTAAGGGTAGGATCACAGAGCCGCCCTTCTTCCTCGACCGGAACAAGCGGAAACTGGTCGGTAAAAGCCCGCGCAAACAATCCAACTCCCTTCCGACTGACTATCCCATGTTCATTATAGACATGAACATGGTCGATACCACAGCTCGGCGACCCCTTTTTAAAAACGTATCCGGATAAATCCATACTTTTGAGCTGCTTGATACGATGTCTGGTCATCACCTTCAGGGCGCGGGTGTGATCTGTTCCTCCCTTGATCGTCACCAGTCTGGGATTCTCAATATCATCGATCAGCTGCATCGCTTCGCGAGGAGTGCCCAATCCTGCTTCAACTTCCGGGCAAACCGGGACCCACTCCACATGGCGACCCAACACCTCCGTCAGAAACTTGTCCTGTTTATGTCCTCCATCGAAGCGGACCGCTTCACCAAGGAGACAACGACTGATGCCAAGACGGAGTGGAGCGGTCGTCATTTTGTCCCTTGTTGATTACCGAGGACTCAATATTCCTGATATAAGCATTGAGCCAGTTGCTGTGACGGCTGATCGGCCACGCGTTTGTTCACATGGACGACTATCGCGACTGTCTTCCATGTGGCCCCATCTCGCCCTTGTAGAGCTTTTCTGCGGCAATCCGTATGATCGCAATCTCGCGCACCCCCTCATCTCCCTTTATGCCAAGTTTCACTGACGTGCCTGCTTCCCCGCGCACCATCTGTATCACCTGCTCGTAGGTCCTACCAGTGACTGTCGCACCGTTCACCGTCACCACTTCATCTCCGTGCTTGAGGCCTGCTTGCTGCGCGGGACCCTCCGGATGCACATGGGCCACGAACAACGAAGCAGGGTCGCCGATACGTTCCGCCCCGACACGCAGCGACACGCCGATCACGCCATTCGGTAGCTTGGCATCATCTCCGGACGGTCTCTGGGTCTGACTCCCAGGCTTGTCCTGCCCCTCCGTAGCCAGCACCTGACTCGCGCCTCCTGGAAGAGCACACAAGACGATCAGAAAGAGAAGCGCGGCCATGTTGTTTCTGTTCATATGATTTCCTCCTTTTGCATGAGCGTGTTTGTGTAAGTTATGGGCAAGAGGAAACTCTTCTCCACAAGGATTGCGCCGACGAGCGTACGTCGATACTTAGTCACCAGGGTTATGGCACACATTCTTTTTATCTCTTCGACATGATCGCCCGCAAGGCCGGCTCCAGCGTCGGATAGTGAAAGTGGTATCCCCCGGAGAGCGCCTTCGCGGGTGTGACCCGCTGGCCCGTGGTCATGAGCGTCCCGAGTTCACCCAGTGCCACACGTAAGGCGAAGCTCGGCACGCAGAGCCAGGACGGCCGCTGGAGGATTCGTCCGAGCGCTTCGCAGAACCGGTTCATGGTCACAGCCTCGGGCGCCACCGCATTAACGGGGCCGGAAATGTCTGGTGTCATGATCATCCACTGGATCAGGCCGATGAGATCACGCCGATGGATCCACGATACCCACTGGGTTCCCGGCATGATCGGACCGCCCACGAAGAGTTGAAACGGCAACAGCATCTTCGGCAGGGCACCGCCGTCTCGCTCGAGCACCATCCCGGTCCGCAGCACGACAACTCGCAGACCGAATGCTGCAGCCCGAAACGCCTCGGTTTCCCACGAGAGACAAAGATCGGCCAGAAAACCTTGGCCGCGTGTGGCCCCCTCATCCAGCACGAGATCGTCGTTAGCCCCGTAGTAGCCGATACCGGAGGCGCTGATCAGTGTATGTGGTTTCGAAGTGCGGCGTGATATGGCATCTGCCAGAAGACGAGTGGTGAGGACCCGGCTCTCAGCAAGTAATCGCTTGCGGGCTTCGGTCCAACGGCCATCGGCAATTGGTGTCCCGGCGAGATTGACGACAGCATCCGCACCCTCGAGGCAATGTTCCCAGTTTCCAGCCTCTCGGCCATTCCATTCGACGGCCATTACGGCTGGGCTGCACGAACGTTGGGCTTCCTCTCGCCTTCTTGTGAGGAGAGTCACCTGATGTCCTTCTTGACAGAGGAAGGCACATAGGGGACGACCGATAAACCCTGTTCCACCGGCCACGACTATCTGCATGGTCCTATCCCCAATCAGGACTACCTCGCAGAGTCCGACAAGTGATCAGTCGCAGAACTTGCTGTCCTATCCGTCAGACTTTCTTTCTGACCTTGGTGCGATCTGACTCACCGTGATCGATCCGTTGAGCATATTTTCTCTGCTTCACGACATGCAAGACACTCGGGGTTTTCCACGCCAACACGTGCCATCGTCTCCGCTGGTTGGCGTCCCATTCCTGAACGCCTTAACTGAGGTGGCCGCAGCTTGACATTTTCATGGCCGTGCATGAAAGACGGGTCTCGCGTAAGAGCGGTAAGCCGAAGTGACGACAGGCCTGTCCAAGACTAGGGATTTACCCAGCCCCGCTGACTTTCAGGCTGCCATATCTTAACTCGTATATTCTCCCACAATAGATCTCTCTGTCCGATGGTGTTGAACCATGAAAGGAAGAGGTGTGATATGGGTCTTGAATCCATGTTGACGGCAACGAACCATGTGATGTTCGTCTCGAGGCGAGAGACTTCATTGATTCCTGTTTGTTGTCTCTGTGGACTCATTCGAGATGTGAGTAAGTCGTCTCTTCATTGTGAACACTGGGTTACGTGGCGGATGTATCGCAAAACGTATGGTGTGAACCCGGCCGATTGCGTTCTTACCCACACATACTGCCCGACCTGCTTTACGCAGGTCATTGCGCAGGTCAGGGAAGACAATGAGGCAACACGAACAGAAGTACCGGCCGTTGCTTAAAAAGACTGTGAAACCATCTGTCTAATACCGTCTCCATGAAACTTATAAAATCTTGGCGTGCATTCGTCTAGATGCCGGGACCCACCGGCTCAGGGTCTTCGTCTCTCAACCGAACCCCGGTCCGCGAGCTCTCATCGCTGGTGCAGGATTCGGTTTGTCTGGACTCAGGGACTCCGTCTTGCCTCGTCTGGTACCGATTGAAGAACTGCGGGGTATCTGGCTTTGTGGGTGCTGGTCCGTCTGCCCTTGAGGCATGGGATATCTGTCGTTCACTGCGCTATCAGCTCTCGCAAAGCGATTCTAACAAGTCAATGCGCTATAGAGCTCTTTATCATCAGCAGCGACTTTGTGATTTTCCTATTAGTTGGATAAACAACGAGGGACACACCAGCAGTTTATGTTGCGCTGTTTTCCACCTTGTTCCTTATGGCCCACAGCATACTTCCAATATCCTCGATCAGTCACCAAACGGTAGAGCGTTTTAGCTGCATTGACTCCCTCTCTGTCGGGGAACTATGCTTCAGGTCCATATCTAAGAAACAGAATGTCAAAACAGACTCCTGGTTCCCATGACGAAAGAGTGGGCAAGGCGAAAGGAACTTCTCCAAGACGTCTTGCGCTATCTCACAGTGAACTGTCCAACAAGCTGGGTTACGCGTTACCGTCACTTTGATGATCTCAAGTTGGGACAGGGCAGATTGGGCCAGCCTTAGGATACTTGGCCGTGTATAAGCATATCCTGACTGAAGGCACCACCGAAAAAATCCCTACACTCGGAACAGATCAACTCAAGAGCTGAAATTAAGGGGAATGAGAGCGGATGCAAAAGGCGGAGATCGCTGAGCGAATTCATCAGGAGGCCGGTATCTCGGAGAAAAGAGCCGCCACGCTGCTTGATTGGATTCTTGAACTTCTCAAGGTTACCCTCAAACACGGGGAGACGATCGCCATTTTCAACTTTGGGAAGTTTACGGTGCGCACTAAGGCCTCCCGGCCCGGACGGAATCCCCGAACTGGTGAGCGAATCACGATCGCAGCACGCCGAGTGGTGACCTTCCACGCGAGCCCACGACTCAAAGCCGAGTTGAATACTGTCTAGACAGGAAAGCCTGCAGTGTCGAGACACCCAATGTCTGCTGTCCCAAAGGCAGAGTATCACAGCGGTCCAGGATCACCAACGACGCCAGGCGTCTATTGGTTTCGCAGTGAACCCAGTTCTCTGGAAAGGCTGGTGGAGGTGTGTCTGACTGAAGGAGAATTGACGGTGTGGTGGCACAACAAAACACGGCCGGTCACAAAGCTGAAGGGCCACTGGCGCGGTCCGATCGCTCCCATGAGCCACTTGTGATCGATCGGGCCAGCGAGACTAGAAGGGACGATGCCGATCTTCTCTGGGCATCAAGCCCACAAACGTGATCGTGCGCTGAAGGGCTCTAGCCAAATCTTCGGGCGAGACGTGCTGTTGTAGAAAACAGACATATGCACCATTTGCTCGGCTAACTCCCACAGGCCCCGATAGCCGAGCTGAGTCGTTTCTCGCTCCGTCCCTTCCAACTTTTTCTGCACTCCCATGGCGGCACAAGATGCGGGTTAGCCCCGACTGAAACCATCGATAGCCGTCGAACCGGCTGTGGAGTATGGTGCGGCATGTCGGACTGCGCATGTTGAGGTAGGCGAATACTTCAAACTCCAGCTCCTGCTGCTTGAAACGCCGTTTGAAGCTTCTTTGTCATGCTTCTTCTAAATGGCGCATATCACTCACGAAATGAAGGATTACTTTCCGCTCTTAAGTCGGACCTCACCAGATGCTGTGATTGTTGTAGCACCGTTTAATTCCACTGCGATGTGGTTCCACTGTGCCAAGTGTTGCAAGGCCGATCCGATCTCATCTGGCTTCTCCTCATAGAAGTGACCGTAGAGCGCGCCCCACTTCGCTGAGCCGTTCTCCGCGAGATACAACAGTACTGCGTGTTGAAGGTCCCTTCGCAGTGCCTCGTCTTGTTCGTTCTCAGACATAGATGTTTGGATTGCCATGAGCCATCCAACAGGTTCAATTGGTAATAGGCATGTTCTCTATTAACATAGATGCATGAGACCAATATCCTAGGATTAGCCCCAGTCCTGCAGAAGGGAGCGGATGTTATCTGAATAGCCGGCGAACAGGGCGAGGGAACCCGATGATAGGCACGAGGGCTGACATACAAGCGCAGTGGAGCTTTTGCTGACATGCCCGCGAGGGTTGATTAGAAAGGATGGGGG
>DATDFW010000488.1:0-4903 GCA_036522375.1 Nitrospiraceae bacterium | reverse complement strand
GCTGGTGGCAATGGTGGCCTTGCTCGCGGCGATCGTCTTGGGCGATAGTATCAGGCTATGGTATGGCTATCTTGTCTTGAAACGGCCCTTCACCAGCAGCGAGGTCGTTGTAATGGCCGGTGGAGGGTCGCCGGGGAGACTGCGAACGACGATTTGTCAGGATGAGAAGCCGCGGTTACAGTTGCCAGGCGGGGGGTGCTGCTGAGAGGAGGGGAAGGGAGCGGCCAGATGTCCTTCGCGTAGTAAAGGGCAGCCTCCGCCACTTACTTTAAAAGATGTGAAGAGGGTTGGAGGGCCCTCGCCAGGGCTAAGGGGACGACTTGGCGTGCCAGTGGATGGGAGGGTGAGAATGTTGCGCGCCGTGGAAGATCATTCAGCCCCCCATCCCTGGAGAGACAACGAGCAAGCTTGTAGGAATTATTGAGAAGAATAAGAGGCATTCCTTGCGGGCAGTGAAAGGTAGCCTTGGCCGTCTTCGTTAAGAGAGGCATAGAGAATTGAGAGGGTGGGCTAGATCGTCTCTTGTGAGACTGCAACGCGCGGTTTCGGAAGATCTTAGTTGGACACGCGCAGTGGGAGACCATCTAGCCCACCCTCAATAGAGAAAATAGAAGAATGGTGCATCTCTCGATTCGCGTATATGAGGATCGAATAATTGAAGCGATGAGAGGAGGGGATCGTGGCTGAGCAGTTTTCATTCGATGTGGTCTCGGAAGTGAATATGCAAGAGATGAAGAATGTCGTCGATCAGGCGACGAAGGAGATCAAACAGCGTTTCGATTTCAAAGACTCGAAGACGGAGATTACCTTGAAGGAAAAGGAAAAGGAACTTGTCCTGGTGTCCGACGATGAGTACAAGCTCAATGCTGTGAACGATATTATCAAGACCAAGTGCGTGAAGCGGGGGGTCTCTTTGAAGGCATTCACTTATGGGAGCATAGAGCCGGCGCTGAGTGGGACGGTGCGTCAGGTGGCGAAGATACAAAGTGGGATCGCAGCGGACAAGGCGAAAGAAGTCACGAAGGCGATCAAGGAGTCCAAGTTGAAAGTACAGACGCAGATTCAAGGTGAGCAGGTGCGCGTGCTGAGCAAAAGCAAGGACGAGTTGCAGGCGGCTATGGCGTGTCTCAAGAGCAAAGATTTGGGAATTGATTTGCAGTTCACCAATTACCGCTAGAGCAGGATGCTGAAAAATGGAGGACTAGGACACCCGTGTCGGTCCCTTGCTCGCGGAACGAGCACGCTCAGAAGGATGCTCGTTCGACGCGCGCAGTCGTACCGATCGCGGGTGCCATAGTAAGATTTAGGAACAAGCGAGCTTGGAAGGATTGTTGAACGTCGCCGCAAATTGAATTCATGAAACGCCTCGCCTTCCTCGTACTGCTTCTACTTGGCCTTCCCCTCTTTGGATGCAATCGCAGCGATGCGATCGTCGTCATCCAGCTGCATCCGAAGAATCCTGACATCATTTATGTTGCGACGAACGACTATATCTATAAAACACGTGATGGAGGCCAGACTTGGACGAATCTGTCACATGGCATGAGTCACTCGCGCGTGATATCGATGGCGATTGACCCGGCTTACCCGGCTACGGTGTATGCCGGTACAAAAGGTGATGCAGTATACAAGAGTTACGATGGAGGGCAACGTTGGGTCTCGCAACGAGCTGGGTTGGATGACGTGACAATTTCGTCCGTTGTCAATCAGTTTGTCTTCGATCCGGCAGACAATACTCATCTGTTCGTTGCAACGACGATGGGTGTATTTGAAACCAGGAATGCCGGTGAAAGTTGGACGAAGCGAATGGACGGCATGAAAGAAGTACTGATGGTGATGACGCTCGGCCTCGATCCCACGAGGCCGTCGATTCTCTATGCGGGCACGAGTGGCGGTGTCTATAAATCAGTCGATCAGGCAGGGCATTGGGAGAAAGTGAATAACGGACTCGTGTCTCCTGCAATCATCAAATCCTCACGCGCGCTGAGTGTCACAGCGATTCTGGTCGATCCCTACGAGGCAGATACTGTCTACGCCTCGACACTTGAAGGACTCTATAAGTCGACAGATGCGGCGACATCCTGGGTACGCATCGGCCAGTCCCTGCAGGATCAAATGGTGTTTTCAATGGTCTTGGATCGGACAAGAAAGGGCGCGATCTATTTAGGTGGCCGGGAAGGCATCCACCGAAGCGAAGATGGCGGGAACACATGGACAACGCTCAATAAGGGGTTGGCGACTTTGAATGTGCGGTCCCTCGCGCAGAGCGCCACCGATCCGAACCTCTTCTATCTTGGGACGAATGGAAGCGGTTTGTACAAGAGTCAGAACAGGGGAGAGGAGTGGGAGTCGGTTCGCACTATCCTGCCAAGCCAGTGAGGGGGGTTATCGCTCCCGAACGATGCCCCGTTCTTGGATGTTGGAATCAACCGAAGACGACCCGAACGACGAGCCGACGCTAGACTCTCCGAGAGTTGAGCCCACGCTAGAGCCTCCGTAGCTTGATCCTACCGTTGAATCCGGCAAATTCGACCCCACAGTGGAACGTTGCAGCGAGGAGCCGACTGCCGAAGACGACTCGCTATTCAATGTGGACTCGCCAATTGAAGGGCCCGCACGGCCTGTGGTACCGATTCCAAACCCCACCGGGCCTGAGCCACCGATGTCGTGGCTATTTTTAGATGACGACCCTATGTTTTGGCCGGTCAGGCCTTCCGCGCCAATTGTATTCCCGGTCTTGGGGGTTTTCCCAATGCTCGGTCCAACTGCCGGTGCGTTGCCGATACTGGCGCCGGTCTTCGGCCCAGTCGAGAGCTTCGGTGCTTGGAAGTCTCTCTCGATCGATCCTTCCATTTCGCGGATCGCATGGATATCCCGAGCTGAGCTTTCAAAGTTTCCCGAATTGCGAGAAGTGTCAATGTGTTCGAGCGTCGCGCGCAGTTTCTTGAGATCGGCCCGGGCTTTGGCGACAGGCTGGATCATTTCGCGGAGCATGATGCCGCGCGAGGCCATCGAATGATTCGACATATTGACTTGAGTGGATTTTAGTAAGTCTCCGACCTCATTTCCCAGTTCTTGGATCTGCTGAAGTTCTGAGAGATCGGTCTTACAGCAATCGAGGAAGTTGCGATATTTGTTTAGGAATGTCGATACATCGCTCTGCAGATTTTCAATTTTAAAGTCGCGTAACGGTTTGTCAGCCGTGGGTACTCTCCCTTCTTGCTCTGTCCCGGTATCTTCCTTTTCGGCCAGCGGCACGCATCCAGGTTCTTGTTTTGCTGAATATTGTCGATCAGCCTTCTGATCCGGACACCAAAATAGGGGTGATGCTGCGAACGTTGTGGAGGCTATGATACTGCTAACCACGAGAGCGACTCCCGCCAAGAGAACAGTCACACAAAGTGCCATGTTTGTGGTGAAGGGATGCATAAAACCATTCTCGACCCGACTCGAATCCTTGTCAATGAACTCGTCAACTTCATACGTCTGCCAAATTATTTGATCAGCCCAAAGTCTGCCCATTCTCTAGCTGTAGCCACGATTATGTTCTGTCAGATGACGCTGACTAGGACCCTATAAAATCCAAACGGGACTCATTTCTCCCTACCTTCCATCCCAGATGTTCGGGCTGGTATGTGTTCTCTATGCCTGTTCTTGGACTGTTGACGTGACCCAAACACTAGACTTTTTGTCAACGTGACAACCTCTTAGACAGAGGTCTTGTACATCTCATAAGTGCATGAATTTTCGATTGACAAGTCCTTAAGTGCGTGTATACTGCGCGGCGTAGTGGGAGAAAGTGGGTGAAATTGGTTTCCGGTAATTTATGGAGGTTTCACGGCATATCCCGGTTATGGCAAAAGAAGTGCTGTTTTGGCTCGTGCGAGTCGATAGTCAAACCTATCTCGATTGCACGGTGGGATACAGTGGGCATGCTGAAAAACTTCTTGAGGCAAGCGGTTCTAATACCAGACTCATTGGGCTTGACCGCGATATTGCGGCTATTGCTGCTAGTCGAGAGAGACTCGCACGATTCGGAGATCGTGTGCTCCTTATCCATGGGCACTTTGTGAATTTGAAGCAGCATCTTGCTGCCAATGAGATTGGCCAAGTCGATGGAATCTTGTTTGACCTTGGAGTCTCGTCTACGCAGTTAGAAGAACCTGCTCGCGGATTTAGCTTTCAAGTGAATGGTCCGTTGGACATGCGATTGGATCAATCGAAGGGCGTGACCGCAGCTGAGCTAGTCAATCAATGGCCGGAGACACAATTGGCTGACACGATTTTCCAATACGGCGAAGAACGGTATTCTCGGCGAATCGCCCGTGCCATCGTTCAAGCGCGTGAACGCCATCCGCTGTCGACGACGAAAGAGTTGGTCTCCGTGATTGAGCGGGCGGTCCCGGCGAATTATCGGTATGGCCGTATTCACTATGCCACCAGGACGTTCCAGGCTTTTCGCATTGCCGTGAATCAGGAACTCGACTGTCTCGAACCGGCGTTGGTCGACGCGATAGATGTGTTGTCTCCCGGCGGTCGCCTCTGTGTGATTTCATTCCATTCGCTCGAAGATCGGATTGTAAAACACACTTTTCGGAAGTTCTCCAGCAAAAACAATTCCTCATTGATGGTGCTCACCAAGAGGCCGCAGGTTCCCACCAGTGAAGAATCAGAACGAAATCCTCGATCCCGCAGTGCGAAGTTACGGGCTGCTCAGCGGATATCAAAGGGAGATCATTCATGAAGACATTGACGATTGTGGCTGGTGTGATGTTGCTCTTCGTGTTTGTCTGGGAACGGGTAGATGTCGTTCGGCTGGGTTATCAGATCGAACGATTGAAGATTCAGAAGGTATCGCTGGAGCGAGAGCGAGATCAATTGCAAGTACAGTTTTCTGCCCTGA
>DATDFW010000487.1:0-4370 GCA_036522375.1 Nitrospiraceae bacterium | reverse complement strand
CGAAACCGACTGCCCTTATCTGACGCCCATGCCTCATCGAGGTAGACGAAACGAACCGGCCTACGTGTCCTTCGTCGCTGAAAAGCTGGCCGAGCTGCACGCCGATGCGCCAGGCATATCGGCCGACACCATCGGACTGATCACAACCCGGAACGCGAAACAACTGTTCAAAATCGCTTGAGCTGTCGGCTGCGCTGCCGCAGCGCTTTGGGTAACTTCCTCGGATTTCCGCGTTTTTCAGAACCTCGCTTCGGTTGATGAACTTCTCCCATGTCCAATTCTTTGTGTGCCAATACCGTGCTCGAGTTTGCTCCCTCTCGCAGTTTTCCGATAAACTCCTGCGCTTTCATCACAAAGGCCCCCCGAGCCCGCACAAAGTCGCCGATCTCACGATCTGAACTCACCACCGCACAGGCGGATCCGAATCCGGCAGCCAGCCGTTGAATGACCTGGTCGGCTTTTTCTCCTCGCCGAGAAAAGATAATCTCAAGACCGAGCCGATGCTCCCGCTGTTCTGTACTCCATCCCTGCTGCCACCCGTCGAAGACCACCGTAACCGTATGGGATTTACGTTGACGATAGGCAGCCAAGTCGCGCAACAACGCCTCGCGCGCCGTCTCTGAGTGCAGGCTCGTACCTGCGCCGACACGGCCCGTCTGGGCCAAGAGATTATACCCGTCGACAATTAGGTGGAGTGCCATGACTGAAACTACCGCCCGTACCACATCCTGTCAATTGTTCCGTTGCGCGTTCCTCTTGACAATGAACCACACATTTGAGAAAAAACTCTATATCCCATCACATGTAACGAACATCCATGCCATCAGCTCTGTGGCGTATCTTTACCCTCGCCTTCTTGGTCGGCCTCTTTGACCTCTCCGGGCATACCCTCGGTCTGTTCCACGCCAGCCAAGCCTTGGCGGCAACCGGCACCGCCTCTGATGAGCCTCAGGCCAAGTCCAAACGGTCTCGCACCTCTCCTATACGCATGGCTCCTACTGCAATCGGCCTGACGACGATTCAGAACATCCGGACGGCCAGCTCCCCTGGAGTGACGAGGCTCGTGCTTGATCTCGACGCGAAAGCCCGTCCGAGCAAACATCCTCAACTCCGGGCTGAAGGGGTAGCCATCGAAATTCCCAACACTATTTTAAGTTCGTCCGCCAAGACAAAACTTGCCGCTGGTAGGGTCGCCAAACCCTTTATCATTACCCAGTCGTCTGAACGGTCTGTTGAAGTCACCCTCCCGGCCGGCTCATTTCAGAGCTACAAGTTGCTCACATTGGCGAATCCTAATCGGCTTGTCATCGATGTGGTGAGTCCCGGTGAACCTCCGAGTGCTCCACTCGTTCAATCAACACTGAGCCCTGAGCTTCCGCTCCCCACTCCCCCTCAGCCTATCCAGCCGCGCTCCAAATCTTTCACGACCATTGTGATCGATCCAGGGCACGGGGGAAGAGACCCCGGCGCAAGAGGACAACGCGGGACGGAAGAAAAAGACATTACACTGAAAGTCGCATTGAAACTGCGCGATCTCTTGCGAAGACAGCCGGGAGTTCGCGTGCTCATGACCCGTGATAGGGACCAGTTCATCGAATTGGAAGACCGGGCAAAATTTGCCAACGGACAAGAGGCGGATCTCTTTGTGTCGATCCATGTGAACTCACACCCACAACGTTCCGTAAAGGGGATTGAAATTTACCACTTTGGAGAGGCCAAGGATCAACGAGCGCTTGAAGTGGCAGCTCGTGAAAATGGAACCCCGCTCAGCAGCACCGGTGTGGGATGGGAATATCTCGTCGCGGACCTCCTGACAGCGAAAAAGATCGAAGCCTCCCTCGAACTCGCCTGGACCGCCAAAGAGGCCATGGTGACCAATCTGAACGGACACTATACGCTCGTGGACCATGGGGTAAAGACCGCACCCTTCTATGTGCTCCGCTTCACCAGCATGCCCAGCATCCTGGCTGAAATCGCCTATATTTCCAACTCCGCCGAAGAAGATCTGCTCCGGACCGGACACTTCACCACGCGCGTGGCCGAAGCACTCATGGATGGCATTAATACCTTCCTTGTCTCTTCGAGACTCTCTCCCCGATGAGCTCCGCACGCATCCAACTCCAACGTCGATGCCCACGGTCAAGCTAATCTTGGAATATGATGGAACCTGTTACGCCGGTTGGCAGCGCCAACCCGATCGTCTCACGATCCAAGCAGCTTTGGAGCAAGCCATCTATCAGGTCAGCCAGGCCACGATATCGGTCGTCGCCGCAGGCCGTACAGATTCCGGTGTCCATGCACTTGGACAAGTGGCAAGTTTTCGTACGAACCGAGACTGGTCCGCGTCCAACTGGATGCGGGCACTGAATGCTGTGCTGCCGAAAGATATTGCAGTCCGTTCCTCCGCCCTCATGGACGACCGCTTTCATGCCCAACACGACGCACGGGGCAAACTCTACACTTATAGGATCCTCCAACGTCCTGCCCGTCCTACGATCGACCGCGCATTCGTGTGGCATATCCACAGGCCACTGAGTGACAGAGCTATGCAAGAGGCGGCAGCGTTGCTGATCGGATCACAGGACTTTTCTTCCTTCGAAGGAAGCCTGACGGACAATACCAACCCCATCTGTCATCTGCATCGACTGGCCGTGATTCGCCACAATGACCAGATCCACATAGAGGCCTATGCCGATCGGTTTCTGAAGCATATGGTCCGCGCGATCGTTGGAACAGTGGTCGAAGTGGGGCTGGGTAAACGCGCTCCTGGAAATCTGGCAGAGATTCTCCGAGCCCGGGATCGATCTGCAGCAGGCCAGACCGCGCCCCCTCATGGACTCTGTCTTATGCGGGTAGACTATGAATCGTTCTGAAGACTGAAGGCCGAAGGTCAGAAACCAGCCAGTCTTGCTCGGCTTTGCCAGACTTCGTGCGCTCCACCTTTCGGATCTCCCCGTTAGTGCTTCACGGATAATCAAGGAAGGATACCTATAATTTATAGAGACATATATGAAAAGGTATGCTATCTTGCGTGCGCCCTTCTACCCTCACCTTCACAAAAGGAGATGCATATGACGAAGACAGCCGGTATTGTAGTAGTCCTTCTTGTCATGCTCGGTTTCTGTGTCGCACCATTGGCCATGGCAGCAACCCCGAAGCAGAGCAAGATGGCGGGTTGCAGCGCCCAAGCGAACGACAAGGGATTGAGCGAAGAAATGGACGATGAGCGAAAGGCATTTATGAAAGAATGCCTCTCTGCAAAGCCGGCGAAGGCGGGAGGAACTCAGCAGAATAAGATGAAATCGTGCAACAAAGAAGCAGGGGCAAAAAGCCTAAAGGGCGACGAGCGTAGGAAGTTTATGAGCACCTGCCTTTCGAGCTAAGATCCTCGCTCGCGGCCAGTGGGACTGCAGAAGAAATTGTGAACTGATGATGAAACAGTAGCGATTAGCAAAGACAAACCAGCTCGTTGGAGGGAAGAACTATCGGCGAGTCCCTAACCGGACGGGCGGACGGGACAACTGCTTGCGTACAAGCCTGGTGATCTCAACCTGACCCCGTTTCTTAAGAAGACACAAGCTAATAGGTCATTGCTTGCACGTCTCCATCTGCTCTGTGAGCCTTGTGGCGCAGTATTCGTACAACGCGAGGTCGTACTTGTTGCGCCCGAGAACGATGCCTTCGACGGCCTTCAGATCAGCATCCGGCATCTTGCTGATCGTGCGGTTTATAATCGTGTGGCTGACGTCCGAGAGCGGGACCAGGCGTTGCATCACAGCGAGAGACGCGTCAAAGCGCTCCGTGAGACCTACGCAGGTGAAATGCGCCTCAATGTTTTTCTTTGCTCGATCCAGAAGCTCGCCCCAGTTGTTGTCATGAAACGGGATGCGAACGTGAGGAGCGCGACCCTCTTGGACGTCTCGGGCAAACTGCTCGATGAAGCCTGGGCGGTAAGCTCCGCGGTTGCCGAACATCAATACCGTCTGGTTTTCGAGCGCTAGGCTGAGATTGGATCCGACGAACTCCGTGAGCGGCATCGGAGCTTTCCCCTCCGGGCAAACGAATCTGCGGAGGTAGTGCGCCTTAGATTGAAAGACGTACAGATAGTTGGAGATCACCCGCTGCACCGGATGCCTGATGAAGGAAACGTAGGTGCAGGGCGACTCGAAAAGCTCATGCACGCCGAAAAAAAAGTGGCCAGCGAAGGCGCTGTATTGCTCCAGATCGGTCCTCGAAAGCGTGCGTAGCCGCTCAATGCTCGCGTAAGAGCCGTCGATCAGCGGGTACATGTGCTCGAAGTTCTTGGCGAGAATCCTGTCGAACGTGCTCCCTCCACACTTCGGCACATGCAGGAACAGCAGTTTGGGTAT
>DATDFW010000486.1:0-7289 GCA_036522375.1 Nitrospiraceae bacterium | reverse complement strand
TTCCCCGCCAACGAACCGATCTATTGCTTCACGGCGGTCTTTGCCCCGGTCGATTTGAATACGACCATCTATCATCATTGGTACTTCCGCCAAAACAGCGACAAGCCCTTCACGCATGCCGACAGGATTGCCATCAAGATTTCCGGCGGCCGCGAAGGTGGCTATCGAACCTATACGTTCAAGCAGCGACTCGATCCCGGCGATTGGCGCGTAGACGTCGAAACTGAAGACGGACGCATCGTTGGACGAGTCTCGGTCCACGTGGAAGCGAGGGACAATGTTCAGCCGTCCCTCAGAACTGTCTTGTACTGATGAAGCGGATGAGCGGGCTCAAATTGCTCGATGAGCGAGAGGGAGCGGGAGCGCAGGCCAAGAAAGGCGACCGCGTCGTCTACAACACGAGGATATTCCTAAACCAGGGCGCTGAAGTGCCACTCAACGATATCCAGACAACGCAGTTTCCCAAAGAGATGATGCGAGTCGAGGATGGAATCACCTTGATCGATCACACCATTGTGCTCGGGCGACGCCAGGTAATTGCGGGGGTCGAGCATACGCTGATGGGTATGAAGGCCGGCGGCTATCGAAAAGTTCGCGTGAGTCCGCATCTGGCCTATCGAGACACTGGTATTCCCCAATTGATTCCCTCCAATGCAGTATTGGTCGTAGAGATTTGGTTGCGAGCGATCGCTCAAGAGCGTACAGTTCCTGCGTCATGAGCATACGGACACTCGCCCCATGTCCATCCAGCCCCAACTGCGTCTCAACCCAAGCTCAGGACGAAGGCCATGCAATCGCGCCCATTCGTTATCGCAAGTCACGAGCCGAAGCGAAAGAGGCATTGAAAGAGGTTGTACGCTCGTTGCCTCGCACGAAGCTCGTCGAGGAGGACGAGTCTTACCTGCATTACGAGTTTACCAGCCTCTTGCTTCGGTTTGTGGATGATGTCGAATTTCTCTTCGAGGACGAATCCAAGACTATCCACTTCCGCTCCGCTTCCCGCATCGGCTATGGCGATATCGGCGTCAATCGCAGTCGCATGGAGCAGGTGCGAGCCCTTGTAGGAGAAAAGCTGTAGCTTCTTTCACCTTTTTTCTTTGGAGCGCGTGAGGCTATTGGTATCATCCCTCGAATGGGAGGAGTGCATGGGATTTAAGCGCAAGGGGTCACGCATCGAAGTCAGCCGGAGCGGCCGTCTGCAGCGGGGATCGCTTTCAGCGCCGTGCAAGATTCTGGATGTCAGCGAGACTGGTGTCCGGATTGAGAGCCGCTTGTTCGTGAAGAGCGGCGATGCACTCCAACTTGCGATCGAGCTTGAGCAGGGGAGAGTGCTGACCTGTGTCTTAGAAGTCGTCCACGTGCGGTCCTCTAAGTTCGGCACGAAGATCACCTCGATCAGTCCGGAGGACAGAGAACGACTGGCCCATATCCTTGACGATCACATTCAGACCAGCCTTTCACGCCGATAGCCATTCTTGTTCATTTGGTCTATCTAGTCTGTCTGGTTCATCTGATCAGTTTGTTCCACCAAACAGACGAGACAGACCGAATAGACCAGACCGGGCTAATGCGCGGGGCTCGATGGTTTTGATCCGAGCCTGGTGGTGTGCTGGAAGATACACTTCGGGCAGGTGTAGTGGACAAACTGCTTGCCGCCGACGAGACGCTTCTTCATCGGTACCCGACACCAAGTGCAGAGGCGATCGGGGAGGTCGACTGAGGGTGAAATCGGGCTTGGTGTTGAGGGAGTGATATTGGCCATGAGCGCATTCTCTCCGACCGCTGAGAACCTTGTCAAACGGTTGAATACTACCCCGATGCCTCGATGTGAAAAAAAGTTTCTCCAATTCGTCCTGATGTGAAAAGTTTCGTGGTATAGTCCGAAATAGTGGGTTCACCGTTGCAGTTTTTCCACCCTCTTAACAGAAAGGTATACCACCTTTATGAATAGCCCGACTGATTCCGAGTCCGCGATCTTTCCATCCAAGTCCCCAGCAGCCGCTTCCTTTTCCTCCCAAGATATGGTGGGTGAAGGGAAGGCGTGGGGACTCTGTACCGCCGTCGACCTCCAAGATTGTCATCCCGACCTGATCCGCAATCCCGACCATATCCGTCGCTATGTCGTTGAACTCTGTGAGGCCATCGACATGAAGCGTTTCGGCGAGTGCCAAGTCGTCGATTTCGGCTCAGGCCGCGTTGCCGGCTATTCCATGGTGCAACTCATCTCGACCTCATTGATCAGCGGCCATTTTGCGAATGAGACGAACAATGCCTATCTCGACATTTTCAGCTGCAAGGGTTACGACCCTGCCGTCGTCGAGGCATTCTCCAAAGACTTTTTCGGTGCACGTCGCAGTACCGCGACGGTCACGCTCCGTTACTAGGATTGGACTGGGGGCTGCGGCAGCGCAGCTCCCGGTATCGATCCAAGAGGCACTCTCCCTCCGACGAGCCATGGATCCCACCGCCGTCAAAGACTTCTTTCAGCGTCTTCCTGGTCTGCTTGATTCAGGGGCCGCCGAAGATCTTGATGCCGTCTACCAATTCGATCTGAGCGGCGCGCAGGGCGGACAGTATGTTCTCACGATCCGGGACGGAGTCTGTCAGGTCACAGAGGGCGTGCATGCCGATCCGCACGTCGTGCTGTCGATGGCGGGAGAGGATTGCATCAAGGTTCTAACGGGCCAGTTGAGCGGAAAAGCCGTTGCCATGTCAGGCCGGCTCAAAGTCAGCGGAGATCTTGGCTTGGCGATGCAGCTGAAGGCGCTCTTTCCATCTGTCAGGTAACCAAACCAGCGTAACTAAGCAGTGCGAGATCGATGTCAACGTTAACGAAGATCTCACGTTCTCATCTTAACCTCACCTTAACCTTCTCCATGCTGTGGGATTTTTCATTTTCCCGCTATTGAGGAAGCGGTGCCTGTCCATGCTCTGCAGGTATCCAGTCGACGTCCTCCGGGGTCCTGTCCGGCTGGCGAGGGAATCGTTCTTCCAAGATCACATAGATCGTGGGGACGAGGAAGAGCGTGAGAATTGTCGAGACGCTGAGTCCTCCAACAACTGCGCGCGCCAGAGGAGCGTTTGTCTCACCGCCGGTTCCCCAGCCGATGGCCATGGGAAGCAGTCCCAAGACGGTTGCGAGGGAGGTCATGAGAATGGGTCGGAGTCGCGTCCGGGCAGCGGTGACTACCGCGTCGTGTAACTCTCGCCCTCGTCGTCTCAGCACATTCGTATAATCGACCAGCAGGACGCCATTTGAGACTACGATGCCTAGCATCATGATGATGCCCATCATCGATGTGGTGGAGAGGGTGGTATCGGTCAGGAAGAGGATGAGAATTACGCCTGGGAAGCCCATCGGGACTGAGAACATGATGACGAATGGATCGATCAGGGATTTGAACTGAGCGGCCATCACCATATACACGAGGATCAGCGCTAAGACCGTGGCAAACAGCAAGCCTTCAAAGGTTTCTCTCTGCTGTTGAATCTGGCCCGCCAACCTAATGCTGAAGCCGGGGGGGAGCTGGAGCGTTTCAAAGGCTGCCTCCAAGTCGGTGGCGATGGCCCCGAGATCACGATCCACGGGGTTTGCTGTCACATGGATCACCCGCTGAAAGTATTTGCGGTCGATTTTTACCGGGCCGGCATTGAGCTTGAGCGAGGCGACATTCTTGAGAAGGACCGGTTCTCCGGTCCGTGCGGTCAAAATGATATTCTCGATTGCAGTGAGGTCCTTGCGATGTTCTTCCGCGAGCCAGGCGCTGATGTAGTATTCGTTCCCGTTTTGAGGGTCGGTGTAGATGATGGGGTCTGTTTGGCCATTGCCGTTTAGAGAGAAGAGCACAGCGGTGGCAACGTCCGTTTCGCTGATACCAAGGAGCGCGGCCTTCTCGCGATCGACCACCACGTTGATCTCGGGATAGTTCTCCTCGCGGCTGACTTCGATGTCGGCGAGGCCCGGTATGTGGTGCATAAGGCTTTCGACCTGCCGGACGACCTCACGGGCTTTCTCGAAATCGTAGCCGTAGATTTCGACGTCGACAGACTTCTGCGACCCAAAACTGGTGATGCGCTTGATGATCCCGCCCGGATCAAAAAACATCGCGACGCCGGGAAAGAGGGCTAAGACTTTGGGTCTTACGTCGTTCATGATTTGAACTTGGTTTCGCGTGCGTTTATCCGGCGTGACGAGATGGACGGAGATGGCCGATGTATGGGGGCCGGTGTTCGGATTGAACAAGGACGACCGGCCCTGGGCCAACACGCCGGTACTGGAGACGATGGTTTCAAGTTCCTCGGCAGGAATCTGCGCCCGCAGCACTCGTTCGACCTCGGCCACTTGCTGCTCGGTTTTTTCCACCCGCTGACCGACGGGTCCGCGCAAGACGATGCGGAACTGACTTTCATCCGACACCGGCAAGAACTCTGTACCGATCTTGAGCGCCAGCGCGAGCGAGGCGGTGAAGAGGATCAGTATGCTGGTGATCAAAAGCCAGCGATGGGCCAAAACCCAGCGGAGCGAGTCCTCATAGCCTTTGTCCAGAGACTTGTACCGTTCACGGCTCCAATCCATCAAACGGACGAACCATGTCGGCATTGAACGGTGAGCCTCCTGTTCAGGTTTGAGGAATTTGTAACAGAGGGTTGGAGTCACCGTGCGGGAAACGAAGAAGGAGGTGAACAGCGAGATCGCGATCGTGATGGTCAGGGGAATCAGTAACAAGCGGGCAATCCCAGCGACGAAGAAAATCGGGAGAAAGACAACGACCGTAGTGATCGTCGAAGCGAGAATGGGCATGGCCACCTCGCGGGCTGCCTCCAGGATCGCCTGCCATCGGCGGGGCGTAGTGTTGAGATGGCGTTGAATGTTTTCGAGTTCCACAATGGAATCGTCGACGAGGCGGCCGATTCCGAGGGCCAGGCCCCCCAGAGTGAATACATTGAGGGTTTGTCCGGAGAAGTACAGCACGATGAAGGTCACCATGATCGAGAGAGGAATGGCGACAGAGATGATCAGCGTGCTCGTCAGATTACGGAGGAACATCAAGATGACCAATGCAGCCAACAGCGATCCGTGCAGAGCCTGTTCGACGAGGTTGTTGATCGACTGGCGGATGTAGATCGATTGGTCGAAAGAAATGCCGATCTTTACGCCAGGTGGAATGCCGACCATCTTCGGCAAAGCCTTGCGGAGTGCATCCACCACCCCGACGGTGTTGGCGATGGGTTGTTTGTTGACCCGCAGATATACAGCTCTGGCGCCGTCCGTTCTCACGATGTTGGTTTGAATGTCCGACGAATCGGTCACGATCCCGACATCTCGCACGCGCACGGGGCTGCCTTGCGGGTTGACCTTCACGATCACGTCTTGGATCGGATCGACCGTGCGGAACTGGTTATTCGTGAAGACGTTGTAGTCCAAATTGCCGGCTTTGATGTCGCCCGAGGGGAGGATCAGGTTGGCAGCCTTCACGGATTTGACGACGTCAAGGATTGAGAGGCTCCGTGCGTTCAACAGAGCGGGGTCGAGGTTGATGTTGATCTGTCGGATCTTGCCACCTTCCACAGTGGCTGCGGCGACGTTGGCAATCTGTTCGATCTGTGGGGCAATCGTGTTATAGGCCAGGTCGTACAGGGCCCGTTCGTCAAGATCGTCGCTGGAGACTGTCACGAGGGAGACAGGAATATTGGAGACGTCGAACTTGACAATGAAAGGTTGGAGGATGCCCGGAGGGAGGCTGTTGAGAATTTGCGTGACGCGTTGCATGACCTCCATCTGGCCGGCATTGATGTCTGTGCCCCAGTTGAACCAGATTTGCACCGCACCGATGCCTTGCTTTGCGAAAGACTCGACATGCTCGACGTTCGATGCAGAACTGACGGCTTTCTCGATGGGATACACAACGCTTTGTTCGATGTCGAGCGGTGGTGCGCCTTTGTAGATGACGCCGACAAAGGCCACAGGCACTTGAATTTGTGGAAAGAGATCGACTGGTATCCGTTGAACGGAGGTGCCGCCCAGGATGACCATGGCTAGGGACAGCATCAGGATGCCGATGCGGTTGCGAAGTGCGAGGAGCGTCAGCCACATAGCTGGTAAGGGATAAGGGGTAAGGGGTGAGGTGTGTGGCGTAAGGAACGACGGCAGGCGATTTGACTGAGGAGATTTCTGACGTTCGCCTTGTTCAACTCCTCACCCCTTACCCTTCACGCCTCACCGGTTGAAGAGGTTGAACCTGCACAGGGCTCCCTTCGTGCACGAGGTCTTTCCCGGAGACGATCACCTGTTCCGACCCATCCAAGCCTTTGGTGATCTCCACCCGGTTTTCGTCGCGGTATCCAATCTCCACCGGCACCCGCTGAGCTTTTCCATCGCGCACAATGTAGACATATTGGGCATCTTCCAATCGACTCACTGCGTCGATGGGGACCTGAATCGTGTTTCGATGCGTGCCGACCAAAATTTCTACCCGTGCGAACATGCCGCCTTTCAAGACATGATCCTTGTTGGGGAGATCTACTTCGATCGTCATTGTGCGGGTGGCCCGGTTCAGCGCCTGAACGACACGGGTGACCGTGCCCGCGAAAACGCGATCGGGGTAGGCCTCGGCGCGGACCTCTGCCTTTTGAGCCACATGGATGAGCGGAACATCTTTCTCGACGACCTCGATAAGAATGCGGACTGTCTGGATCTCATGGAGTGTGAGAATCCCGCGCGAGACGGTAGAGGTTCCGGCGGTTGTTCCGCTGACATAGGAGCCGAGATCGAGGTTGCGCTCGGCCACATAACCCGCGAAGGGTGCGCGGATGTACGAATAGGCCAGGTTCGTCTCGGCCTGTGCCTGGGCGACCTCCATTTGCTGGACTTGCGCGCGGAATGAGTCGAGCGCCGCCACTGCCGCATCGTATGTGACTTGGGCGTTATCCAAATCCTGTTGCGAGATAAACTGATCTTTGATCAACATTTGCATTCGATTGAGTGTGAGGGTGGCATTGCGGAGACTCGCGTCCTGCTGCGCGACTCTGGCTCTGGCTGCAGCCAAGTTTGCTTTGGCCTGATTGACCGCATGCTGATAATCCGTGTGATCGATCTCGATCAGAAGCTGGTTGGCTTTGACCAGGTCGCCTTTATCGACGTAGATCTTGGCAATGTAGCCGTCAACTCGTGAGAACAGATTGACTGTTTGGTTGGGGCTAATGTCGGCGGTATAGGTAAGCCGAATGTCCAGGTCCTGTTTTAGCGGCGTCACGGTGGCAACGGTGATAGGCCGAGTCTTGCGGATGTC
>DATDFW010000485.1:0-7371 GCA_036522375.1 Nitrospiraceae bacterium | reverse complement strand
AGGGGCCGTCGTTCAGCTGGTTAGGACGCCAGATTGTCAATCTGGAGGTCGCGGGTTCAAATCCCGTCGGCCCCGCCATTTTCTTCTGTGTTTGGTAGACTCTGTAGGCAGAATTATGAGTACTTCCTAAAGCCGGGAAAGGTCCTCTCCGTATGTTTCAGACAGGTTTGATCGGACTGGTGGGTTCGCTCGGTGTCGTGTCAAAGCTCGTGCTCTTGGTCCTGTTCGTCTTCTCGGTTATTTCATGGGCTATTATTTTTTTCAAATGGCGAGCGTTTCGAGTTGCGGACCGCGAAGATAAGCAGTTCCTGGCGCTCCTTGCAAAAACGCGAGATCTCGATGAGCTGTATCGGCAAGTTCGACGAATAGACGGGAGTCCCAGCGCGGTCGTATTCGAAGGCATCATGGATCGTATAGGGTCCGGACGACTTGAGGAGAGGGATGGGATCGGCTTGGGGCCGGTTGATCGACATGTGATAGAACGGACGGCGTCCCATCTCGGGCAACACCAGCTCTCACAGCTTGAGACCTATCTTCCGTTTTTGGCCACGACGGGAAATATTACTCCGTTTGTCGGACTGCTCGGGACTGTCATGGGGATCATTGATGCGTTTCGTGAGATCGGGACCCAAGGGACCGCCAGTATTTCCGCTGTGGCGCCCGGCGTTGCAGAGGCCTTGGTCGCGACGGCGGCCGGACTGTTCACAGCCATTCCCGCAGTCATTGCCTATAATTACTTCCTCACTCGGATTCGAACCACCGCATTCCGGTTGGATTCGGTCTCCATTGAAATAATCTCATCCCTCCCGACCTCTGCATCGAAGTCGAAACCAGTTCCGGTCGGAGTGCAAGGATGACCCTGGAGTCCCGTCACCGTCGTTTCCTTGCCGAGATCAACGTCATCCCCCTCGTCGATGTAGTCCTCGTCCTCTTAGTGATTTTTATGGTCACGGCGCCGATGCTGTATCGAGGAATGGACATTAAGTTGCCGACTTCTGCTACGAATACGATCAAACCGGAAATGCGGATGGTGCTCACGATTGAAAAGGATCAGCGACTGTATCTTGACAAAGATCCGGTAGGGGTTGCCCAGCTGGAACAGAAATTGAAGTTCATGAAACGAGACCATCCCGATGTATCACTGTATCTCAGGGCAGATCGCAACGTGCCTTACGGCGTTGTCGTACAAGTCATGGATGGCGTGAAGAAAGCCGGGATCGAGAAGATCGGAATGGTGACGGACCCGGTTGGGTCCGAACATGTGGGAGCGCCGCAAATTCCGCACCTCCCACCGAGAAAAAATTGACGCAACGCGTGTACGAGAGGGCTCGTTGTGATGACGTATCAGGCGTCGGTCCAGTCAAGTCTGTGGCTCGAAGCCGATCATCGGCCCGGAATGTATGGTCGACTCAAGCGAACGCTGGTGTTGTCGCTGGCGCTTCATGTAGTTATCTTGCTCGTGGCAATGGGACTTCGTCTTCCGCATCAGGGCGAACGTCCGTTGACGTCTGTGGAAGTATCGTTGGTCAGTTTGCCGATGCCCGCGAGGCAAACCGAACCGACAAAGCCAGTCGAATCGAAGAAAATTTCAGATCCAAATCCGGCACCGGTAGCCAAATCGGTGACTCCCAGCGCAGTCTCTTCTGCCGCACCCCCGATCGGTGAGAAAAAAAGAGACATGTTGCGCGATCTTCAGCTCCCGCCGGATGCCCCGAAGTTTGGAGATTTGAGCCCTGCCACAAAATTGGTGGCTCAACCTCAACAAGCGGCGAAGGCGCTCGATATTCCGCGCATCCCAGATGTGGCAGAAACCCCGGTCGCGAAGACTCCGCTGCGGTCTACCGTCAGTGATGATCTGAGTCGGGAGTTAGAAGAGGAGCTAAAAAAAATCAAGCAGTTTCAGCCTGCGGTCAAGCTGGATATCCCAAAAGAGGTAAAACCGAGCGAGGCATCACTGAAGCCGATGCCCCAACAGGAAGTAAAAATTCCCGCCGTCAAGACGCCTGAGACGACCCTGAAAATTTCCGGTACGGCTGGGTCAAATCCCTATTGGGCTCGTGTGCAGTCTATTATTAGTAGTCAGTGGGAGCCACCTCCGATCGATATGGCAGGACAAACCTATAGCATGATCGTCAAGTTTCGGCTTCAACGGGATGGGACGATCAAAGATGTCACGGTGCAACAGTCGTCCGGGAATGCATACTTTGATATGGCGGGACAGCGTGCCGTGCTGCGGCCGCGATCCTTGCCCGTGTTTCCTGCCGAAATGACAGACAGCTACAAAGATGTAGAAATGGTATTTCGAGTTGGAGAGCCGATCGGATGACACAGGTGAAGTGGATCAGTGTATGGTTTGGAGGCGTGCTGCTACTGGCGGGAGTAGTCGGCATTCTTGAATCAGGGGCGGCGGATGTCTTTCTTGAAGCCACCCGTCCCGACTTCCAAAAGATTTCCCTGGGGGTTGTGGGGATACAAAACGGGGGAGGCCCCGACTGGTTAGGGGGGCGAATCGAGGAAGTTCTCAAAAAGGATGTCAAGCGCTCTTTGGTATTTGATCTGGTGGATTTGCCCGGTCTTGGGATTGCCACGGCTGATATTGGTAATGGGATGGGGAATGGTTCCAAGGCCGTATTCAAACAGGCGGCTGAGAAGGGTGTCTCGGTTTTGGTCTGGGGAAAAGCCGCTATGAAAGAGGCCAAGAAAGACGCCGACGTGAATATGGAAGGCTTTGTCTATGACAGTGGCAGCGATGAAGTCGTGGGGGGGAAGCGCTACGCAGGATCGCCTTCGGTTGTACGGCTGATGGCACACCGCTTTGCCGACGAGCTGGTCTTTCGTTATACGGGCGAGCCGGGCATCGCGCGGACGAAGATCGCGTATGTTGCTGAACAGGGGGCTGCCCGCGAGTTGTTCGTGATGGATTATGACGGCTACGATACGCGCCAACTCACCAATGATGGGTTCCTGAATCTCATGCCGCAATGGTCTCCGGATCGCCGGTTCCTCGTCTTTACCGCCTATCGCAATCGAAATACGCAGGATATCGATATGATTGAGTTGGCGACAGGCAAGCGATGGACCCTCATTTCTCTGGGGGGATTGAACATCACTCCGGCACTGTCTCCTGATGGAAATTTCCTGGCGTTCGCCTCAAGTCACGAAGGCAATTCTGAACTCTATCGTTTGGATACGAGAACGAAAGCCATTCAGCGGCTGACGGTCAATCCGTCCGGTGACTTGTCTCCCTCATGGTCTCCGAATGGCAGAGAACTGGTGTTTGTCTCAGATCGGGGTGGCGGGCCGCAACTGTTTCTGATGAGCTCAGACGGGTCGAACATACGCCGTCTTACGTTTGAGGGCAATTACAATGCGGCACCAGCATGGTCCCCACGCGGGAACTGGATCGCGTATGTATGCCGGACGCAACAGGAGTACAAACTCTGCGTCATTTCCCCGGACGGACAGAAACGCATGCAATTGACGACTGGACCAGGCGTCGATGATTCACCCTCCTGGTCGCCGGATGGCCGACATTTGGTATTCAGTTCGACAGCTGATGGAAAGAGCCATATCTACATGGTCGATGCCGATGGTAAGGACTTAGAGCGACTCACTTTCCAAGGGACGCACAATAGTGCGCCCGCGTGGTCTCCAGCATCCTGAGAACTGGAGTATTCCCGTATCGGATGAATGAAGAAAAAATGGCCGACATCACCAACCAAGAAAAGGGAGTATGATCATATGAACAAACCACTTTATATATATGGTTTGGCGCTCGTGGCGAGCGTCGCATTGCTTGGTATGCCTGGCTGCTCCAAAAAATCCGTGCAATCTGGCGGGGACTCCCAGTCCACTCAGGGGATGACGAAGGGTCTGGATAGCTCTAGGTCCGGTGTCGGCAGTTTTCCAGACACGAGCGTGCAGTCTGGTAGCGGCGGGCTTCGCGGCCTCGACAAGAACCCTTCAGAGGAGCGTGTGGGCGGTGGGACGATGCTGGCCAAGGTGGATCCTTCCGGCAGTGCAGGGCGACAGATGGAGGAGATTCGTGCCGAACAGGCTGCTTCAGCCGCAGCGGGCTTACGCGACGTGTTTTTTGCTTACGATAGCTGGTCGATTTCCGAGGAGGGGCGTCAGGCATTGAGCCGCAATGCTGAATGGATGAAGTCTACCCCAAGCGCGCTGGTCAAGGTCGAAGGGCATTGTGACGAACGGGGGACCTCCGCCTACAACCTCGTACTCGGTGAAAAACGGGCGAAAGCCGCGCGGAACTATCTGGTCGAGCTCGGTGTCAGTGCCAATCGTTTGTCGGTTGTGTCATATGGCAAAGAACGGCCGGCCTGCACTGAACATGCGGAGTCATGCTATCAGCAGAATCGCCGCGGGCATCTAGTGTTGAAGACCGGGAAGTAGGCGATGGGCTTGAAGGTCTCGACGTTTGCGACTCCGAGGTCTGAGATGAGAGGGTAGGGGATTCTTTTATCATTTGTGGGTGGAACAATGTGGAACCATTCGGTGACTAAGGGAACCTGGGTGACGATTGGAGTGATCTGCGTCGTACTGTTGACCGGTTGTGTTGCCCAGCAAGCTGACCTCAAACAGACGGAGAAGATTCTACAGCAGCGCATCAAACAGACGAGCGATGAGTCGGCACAGACCCGTGCGCGCCAAAGTCAGGAGATTTCGGTGCTTCGGGAGCAGGAGTTGCCGCAGTTGCGTGGCGAGCTCGATCGGGCGTTGCACCAAGCTCAGGAACTGCATGGCAAACAAGAAGACCTCAAGCAGCGCGCTGCACAACTTGAGCAGCAAACCAAGCGGCTTGAACAGTTGGCCACCAAGCTTGAGGCGGATAGCACCTCTCGCTACAATCAGGTGCGCGAAAGCCTTAATGCACAAGACGTCAAGAATAAGCAGGATCGGGATCAACTCCGCATGGATGTGAATGCTCGTCTCGACGACGTGACTCGGCAGATGGAGGTCGTTCGAAAAGAGATCATCGAGGTCGTGCAGAAGACCAACAGTGGACTCGCCAAGAGCCTCGACGTCCGTCTTGAAGAGCAGCATAAAGAGGTGGCGGAGAACCAGGCTCGGATCGAACAGGTATCGGCAAAATTCGCACAATTCAGCCAGTCTTTAACGGCGTTCAGGGATTCTTTGACAGGATTGAACGAGCGGGTCAATCAAGAAGAGCAGGAGACCAAAACATCGAACATCCATATTAACGAAATGCACAAGGCGGTGACCGGTCACTTAAGCGAGGTCAACAAGAGTGTTGCGGCTGTCGCACAAAAGTTTGCGGCCCGCTTCGATGAGCAGGACCATCGCCTCGATACCCTTTCCAAGGCCGTTGGGGCACGTCAGTCGACCACGAAGCCAGCCCATCGATCGGCGGCGGGGCCTTCATCTGATCTCCCCAAGGGTGACCAAGAACCGTTTTCGGCTCCACTCCCTGTGCAAGCTGAAATGGTGATGCCGACGGTTCAATCCGAAGGGTCGTCGCGTCCGCACGTTGTCCAGAGTGCGGAGCGTTCCGATAAACTCGAGTACGAACGTCTGCTCACCTTGTTTCGTGATGGAGACTTGGATGGAGCCCGGGAGGGGTTCGCAGCATTTTTGCGCGACTATGAGAACTCAGAACTGTCTCCCAATGCGCGCTTTTGGCTTGGCGAAGCGCATTACGGCAAAAAAGATTATAAACAAGCGATCGATTCCTACGACCGTGTTGAACTGGATTTTCCCAGAAGCGAGAAAGTTCCATCGGCGATTTTGAAGAAGGGGTTTGCGTACCTGGCGATGAAGGATAAGAAGCGTGCTTCTTCGGCCTTTAAACAGGTGGTGACATTGTATCCACGAAGTCCAGAGGCAGGAAAAGCGTCCGATAAACTATCCCAGTTGAAGGAGTCACGATAACCGTGATGTGCAAAAAAGCCGGTTCAAAGGGGTTGGTTGTGTTTCAGGTTGTGATATTGCTGTGGCTCGCCGGCTGTGCCAACCACGCAGATTTTGTGGATTTACGGGACCACTTATCCACGGTGTCAAGGTCTCAAGATCAAGAACAAAAGCGTCTGGATGCGCTGCAACGGCGTTTGGAGGCCCTGGAGCGGGTAAGGGATAGTGACTCCGCCAGGCCGAAGCTCGATCCGAGAATTGATGAACTGTCTACACGGATCCAAAGGTTAGAGGGCCGTTTGGCCAAATCCGAGGAAGCCGTGGGCATTCCGGTTGTGCCTAAGGCAGAACCGATTCCAGGCGAATCTGCGCGCCTCTCCAAACCGCAGAAGTCGACAGATGGTCCGACGATGATGCCCGTTATTCCCACGATAACCCCCACATCTGCATTCAATCTGGCTTACAATGACTATCTCAACGGGAAATATGAGCTTGCTGTGGCAGGCTTTCAGCGATTCGTAAAAGATTTTCCCGGTACATCACTGACACCGAACGCCTATTATTGGTTGGGAGAGTCCTCCTATCAGCAGAAAGATTACGTGCGTGCGATGCAATCGTTCGAGTACCTGTCGATGGAGTATCCGGGAAACGAGAAGGTGCCGGCGGCGCTCTTTAAGTCTGGGCTCGCAGCGGGAGAAACCGGAGACCTCGCCAAATCGAAGAAGAACCTCAAACGGGTCATCGAAGAGTTTCCCACGTCGGACGAGGCGAAACTGGCCAAAAATAAGCTGGCCGAAATTCGATGATCGGACGCCCACCGGGACAGCTCATGGTGGCTCCCTTACTCCCGGTGTTTCCTGGAGTCTAATTTCATGCCCGCCGCCAGTTCTTCCCGCAAGATCCATATCCTCCCCGGTGACGTCATCAGCCGTATCGCTGCCGGTGAAGTCATCGAACGCCCTGCCGCTGTCGTGAAAGAATTACTGGATAACAGTCTGGATGCAGGCGGTCTTCAGATTACTATCGATGTGAAAGATGGTGGGCTGGCTCTCATTCGAGTCACGGACAATGGAGAGGGGATCAGCCGCACTGATCTTCCCCTGGCCTTTGAACGGCATGCCACTAGCAAGCTCCGGTCCGATCGCGATCTCGCCTCAGTGACGACGATGGGTTTTCGCGGCGAGGCATTACCGAGCATTGCATCTGTCTCCTCTGTGGTGGTGACAACTGCGACTAAACAGGACACGGTGGGCTCACAGCTCACGCTCATTGCAGGGACAGGCAATGCTATCGTGGACGCTCCCGCCGTGCTAGGCACTAGGATTGAGGTCTCCAATCTATTTTTCAATCAGCCGGCCAGAAGGAAATTTCTTAAATCGACTACGACCGAGTTCTCTCATATCAGTCATGTCGTGCAACTCGCAGGTCTCGCCTGGCCATCGGTGCATTTCAGCCTGACGCATAACGGCCAGGAGATTCTCAACT